>JALZLC010000217.1 GCA_030858885.1 Actinomycetota bacterium | reverse complement strand
TGCGGGCCGGCACCACCGCCGTCGGCGACGTGGTGACGCGCGGGCCGGCGGTGCCGGTGGCCTGCCGCGCCGGCCTGGTCGGCGACTCCTGGATCCAGGTGGCGAACGTCGATCACGACAGCCACGACGCGGTGCTGGAGCAGCTGTCGGCCAGCCTTGGCCTTCCCGCCGAGGGCCGCCGCGTCGGCATCGCGCCGCACGGCCCGGCCGCGCTGGGCTCCGGTGTGCTGCCGTCGCTGACAGACCTGGCCAAGCGCCGCGACGTTCCCCTGCACCTGGACCGTGCCGACACCGAGGCCGAGGCCACCCCCGTGACCCACCTCGAACGACTGCGGAGCTTCACCGAACGCACGACGCTGGCGCGCGTCGTGGTTGCCGACCAGCCCGAAGCTGCGCTGCTCGCCAGGCGCGGGATCGCGGTGGTGTGCTGCCCTCGCGCCGATGCGCAACTGCGGGCTGGCCAGGCGCCAATGGAGCGGTTCGCTGCCGCCCGCACACCGTTGGCGCTGGGCACCGAGTCGCCCGCCGCCGTCGGCGACCTCGACGTGCTGGCCGAGGCCGCGGCCTGGGTGAACCTGGCGAGGCAACGAGGACTGGACGCGTGGCCGCAGCGCAACGGCCAGCTGTCACTGCCCGAGGCGGCGCTACGGCTGGCAACCGTCGACGGTGCGGCGGCGATGGGCTGGGGTCAGCAGGCCGGTGTGCTGGCGACGGGTCGGCGCGCCGACCTGGTCGGCGTGGAGCTAGCGACCTCGCTGGCCACGGTCTGGACAGACCTGATCCGCTGTGGCGCCCGACGGCAGGTGCTGACCGTCAAAAGCGGCGTCCGCGTGGCCCGTCGCGCCACCGCGGACGAGCCCTGGCCGGAGCCCGACGACGACAGCTGGCGCCGATGACCGGCCTGCCGGACCCGAGGCCGACCGCCGACAAGGACGCAGCGCTGGTGCAGGCGATGTTCGACCGCGTCGCCCCGCGTTACGACCTGGCCAACACGATCTTCTCGTTGGGCCAGGACCGCCACTGGCGCAGGGTCGCCCGCGTCGCCGCGGCGCCGCTGCCGGGCGAGATCGTCCTGGATGTGGCCAGCGGCACCGGGGGGTTGGCCCACGAGCTGGCCAGCAGTGGCGCACTCGTCGTGGCTCTGGACTTCAGCTGGCAGATGCTGGCAACCGGTGCTCGCCGCGCCCGGCGGGATCGGGCAGCTCCACCGGTGCTGTGGTGCACGGGCGACGGGCTGCGCTTGCCGCTTGCTGACGCCTCGGTGTCGGCCGCGACGATCGCCTTCGGGCTGCGCAACCTGCCCGACACCGTCGCCGGCCTGCGGGAGTTGGCACGGGTGGTGCGCCCCGGCGGACGGCTGGTGGTGCTCGAGTTCAGCCGGCCGACGTGGCGGCCCTTCCGCCAGCTCTACCTGCGGTACCTCGTCGGCGCCCTGCCCGCCGCCGCCAAGCTGCTGACCAGCGACCCGGCGGCCTATCGCTACCTGGCGGCCAGCATCCAGGCCTGGCCCGACGCCGAACGGCTGGCAGGGCTGTTCGGAGAAGCAGGGTGGCGCGGCGTCCGCTGGAAGCGGCTGACGGGCGGCATCGTCGCCGTCCACCACGCCACCCGCTGAGTTCCGCCAGGCACGGCCCCAGGGTCAGGCACGGCCATTTGCCGGGTGTGGCGTCACGCCGCGTCGTCGGGCTCCTCGAGTGGCTCGGTGCCCAGGGGCGCAACCGTGGCCTCGTCGGGTGTGGCGCCGGCCCCGCCGTCCAGCCCGGCGTCCGCCTGGGTGGCGTCGTCGGCCTCGGCGCGTGGGCCTGGACCGTCCTGCGCGTCGTCATCGTGGTCAGTGGGGTCGCCGCTCATGGCCCATCTCCTGATCGTCGGCCTGCAGCGCCGGGATACCCGTGGCGGTGGCCGCCGACACCGCCGGCACCCGCGCCGCTGTCGTGTGCATCCACCCGCGTCGGCGACAACAGGCGCACACGATACACTGGCGTCCGAACTTGTGAACCCTTTCACAAACCCCTCGCTGCTAGGGCTCGGACCGTCGCCGGCACCCCCGAGTTCTCGCGACCGCAGCAGGAGTTCAGGAGGCGCCGTGAGCACCACCGAGGAGGGCGTCGACCGCGCTGACGCGGTAGTGATCGGTGCCGGTCCGGCTGGTTCGGCGACGGCGGCCTTCCTGGCCCAAGCCGGCCACGAAGTCGTGCTGATGGAGAAGGAGTCCTTCCCGCGTGACAAGGTCTGCGGCGACGGGCTGACCCCTCGGGCGGTGCGGGCGTTGCAGCTGCTGGGCCTGGAGGCCGAGGCCGCGGGCGACGTGCCCGGCTGGGACCGCCAGTCGGGGCTGCGGATGTACGGCGGCGGCGTGGTCCTCGACCTGCCATGGCCGAGCCTGCGGGACTGGCCGGACCACTCGGTGACGGCGACTCGCTCGCTGTTCGACCACACGCTCGCGAGTCATGCGGTCAAGCAGGGCGCGCAGCTGTGGGAGGAGACCGAGGTGACCGCGCCGGTGTACCTGACCGCGTCGCAGCGGCGGCTTGCCGGCGTGACCTACTGCCGTGCCGACGGCGCCACGGGCACCGTGCGGGCCCCGCTGGTGCTGGTCTGCGACGGCGGGAGCTCCCGCTTCGCGGTGCAGCTGGGACTGCACCGCGACACCTCACGTCCTATGGGCGTGGCGGTGCGCGCCTACTATCGCAGCCCGCGCTCGATGATGGCCATGATGGAGGGCTTCCTGGAGTTGCGCCGCGGCACCGACGGCGCGACCGGGCGGCAGGGGGAGTTGCTGCCGGGCTACGGCTGGATCTTCCCGCTCGACGGCGGTCTGGTGAACGTCGGCTGGGGTCTGATCAACACGTCCGAGCACTTCCGCTCCACCAACTATCGCCAGACACTGGACGACTGGGTCGCCGGCTTTCCGGCCGAGTGGGAGATCCGCAAGGACACCATGGTCGGTCGCCCGCGCAGCGCCGGCCTGCCCATGGGTCACAACCGCAGGCCACCGGTCTACCGAGGAGCGCTGCTGGTCGGTGATGCGGCCGGCATGGTCAATCCGTTCAACGGTGAGGGGATCAGCTACGCCATCGAGGCAGCGGCCTTCGCGGCCGAGGCCGCCGACGAGGCCCTGCGCACCCGTTCCGACGCCGCGCTCGGCGGCTACCAGCGCCGGCTGGCCCAGGAATGGGGTGGCTACTACACGCTCGGAAGCGCCTTCCTCAAGGTCATCGCCCACCCTGCGGTGATGCGCTTCTGCACCGAGTTCGGCATGCCTCGCCGGCGGCTGATGCAAGTCGTGTTCCGGGTGATGGCCCACCTGACGGACCGGCGCAGCCATGACGCCATCGACGTGCTGGTCAACGTCCTGTCCCGGGCGGTGCCGGCGGCGTGAGATTCGCCCTCCGCCCCATCGGGACGGCCGGCTTTTGTCGGCCCCGAACCGCACCCCTAGGCTGGCCCGGAATGTTGCTGGGATTCGCCGGGCTTGGATGCTGCCGCCCGCGCTGGCCGACACCGACGCCCGAGGGGGTATGTCGTGCTCGCTGAGTACCTGCCACTCGTGGTCTTGTTCGTCATTGCCACCGCGTTCGTCGGTCTGTCCCTGCTGGTCTCCGCCCGTCTGGGACCCAGCCAACCGAACCCGACCAAGCGCGCCGCCTACGAGTCCGGCATCATCCCCGAGCCGGAGACCGACATCCGCGGCACCCGGTTCCCGGTGAAGTTCTACCTGGTAGCGATGTTGTTCATCATCTTCGATGTCGAAGCGGTGTTCCTCTATCCCTGGGCGGTGACACTGCGTTCGCTGGGCTGGTACGGCTTGGCCGTGATGGCCGTGTTCATCGTGCTGCTGTTCGAAAGCTACTACTACGTGCTGCGCCGGGGAGGCCTGGATTGGGACTAGAGACGAAGGTTCCCAGCGGCATCCTGCTGACCAATGTCGAGAAGTTTGTCGGCTGGTCGCGCGCCGGCTCGCTGTGGCCTGCCACCTTCGGGTTGGCCTGCTGTGCCATCGAGATGATGTCGGCCGGCGCCGCCCACTATGACCTGGCGCGCTTCGGGATGGAGGTGTTCCGCGGTTCGCCACGCCAGGCCGACTTGATGATCGTCGCCGGTCGCGTCAGCCAGAAGATGGCCCCCGTGATCCGCAACCTGTACGACCAGATGGCTGACCCCAAGTGGGTGATCTCCATGGGTGTCTGTGCCTCGACCGGTGGCATGTTCAACAACTACGCCATCGTGCAGGGCGTCGACCACGTCATTCCCGTGGACATGTACGTCCCCGGCTGCCCACCTCGTCCCGAGATGTTGATGGACGGCATCCTCAAGCTGCACGAGAAGATCAAGGCCGGCCAGCTCGTCGAGCGCCCCCGCAAGAACGAGTCGATGCAGGACTTCCGCCGCCGTACCGGCTGGATCGACCCGGTCGAGGAGCCCTCCGCGGGCGAGCGGACCCACCTACCGCAAGTCCCGGCCTAGAACATGGCAGACCCGACCACCACACGGCGCAGCGGCCAGTCCGGCGACGATCTGCGCCCCACCGGCGCAGGCCCCGGGCGGTCCACCAGCGACATGCACGGCGGTGAGCAGGCCGCCAACATCGATGGCCGCGAGCTCGACGTCGCGCTGCCGGGCCACCTTCGCGCCCTCGCTACCCGCATCACCGCGGCCTTCGAGATGCTGGAGGCCAGCGGCTTCCGCGACGAGCTGACCCTGCTCGCCCCAGCGGAGCGCATCGTCGAGCTGTTGACCTTCTGCCGTGACGAACCCGATATCCGCTGCGAGCTGCTAGCCGACCTGTCAGGCGTGCACTGGCCCGCCGGCAAGCGCACCGAGAACGCGCAGGAGACCACTGGTTGGCCCAGCTATGAGTTCGGCGACGAGGCCGGGCGCATCGAAGTCGACTACGTGCTGTACTCGTTGACCCACGGTCACCGGTTCCGCATCCGCGTCGAGCTGCCCGACGTGGATCCCATGATGCCGACCGTCACCGGCGTGTACGGCGCGGCGAACTTCATGGAGCGCGAGGTCTACGACTTCTTCGGGGTGCAGTTCCAGGGCCACCCCAACCTCGTGCGCATCCTCATGCCCGACGCCTGGGAGGGGTTCCCGCTGCGCAAGGACTACCCCCTTGGCGGCGTCGACGTGCAGTACAAGGGCGCCACCATCCCACCCCCCGACCAGCGTCACTACTAGGACGCCGCATGAGTGAGACCAGGACCCCCGCCTCCTCCGGTGCCGGCTGGCAGGACGCCGACGAACCAGCCAACGGTCGGCGGCTGACTCCTGCCGTCCCCTCCGAGCACACCGTCGTCGGCGGTGACTGGCAGGAGCTGCCCAACGCCGTCGAAGACGACCTCATGGTCATCAACATGGGCCCGCAGCATCCGTCCACCCACGGCGTGCTGCGGATGCTGCTGACCCTGAACGGCGAGACCGTCGTCGACAACCAGGCGATTATCGGTTACCTGCACACCGGCATCGAGAAGAACACCGAGTACCGCCCGTGGGTGCAGGGCGTCACCTACGTCACCCGCATGGACTACCTGTCCCCGCTGTTCAACGAGCTGGCGTACTGCCTGGCCGTGGAGAAGCTGCTGGGCATCGCCGACGACGTCCCGCCGCGCGCGCAGGCCATCCGCGTGATGCTCACCGAGTTGCAGCGGATCTCCAGCCACCTGGTGTGGTTGGCCACCTCGGGGCTGGAGCTGGGTTCCACCACGGCAATGATCTTCGGGTTCCGCGAGCGCGAGGGAATCCTCGACTTCCTCGAGTACGTCACCGGCCTACGGATGAATCACGCCTACATCCGCCCTGGTGGGCTGGCGATGGATCTGCCGGAGGGCTTCCAGGGCCGGGTCCGGACGCTGCTGACGACGATGGCCAAGCGCATCGATGAGTTCGAGGACCTGCTCACCGAGAACCCCATCTGGATCGAGCGCAACAAAGGCGTCGGCGTGCTCAGCGCCGAGCAGTGCCTGGACCTCGGCGTCACCGGACCGGTCCTGCGCAGTGCAGGAGTGGCCCACGACCTGCGCAAGTCACATCCCTACTGCGGTTTCGAGCAGTACGACTTCGACGTCATCACCACCGACACCGCCGACGCCTACGGGCGCTACCAGCTGCGCCTCGGCGAGATGCGCCAGTCGCTGTCGATCGTCCGCCAGGCCCTGGACAACCTTCCCGAGACACCGGTGATGGTCGCCGACCGCAAGATCGGCTGGCCGGCGCAGCTCGGCCTCGGGCCCGACGGCATTGGCAACACCAAGGAGTACGTCGGCAAGATCATGGGCCAGTCCATGGAGGCGCTGATCCACCACTTCAAGCTGGTGACCGAGGGCTTCACGGTGCCCCCCGGCCAGGTCTACGTCGCCGTGGAGTCGCCGCGCGGTGAGCTCGGCTACCACGTCACCTCCTCGGGCACGAACAAGCCCTACCGGGTGAAGGTGCGCGACCCCTCCTTCATCCACATCGGCACCCTGCCGGCGGTGACCCACGGGCTGTCCGTCTCGGACGTGATCGCCGCCGTCGCGAGCCTCGATCCCGTCATGGGCGGGGTCGACCGGTGACCCGTGTTTAGCGCCGAGCTGCGCGACAAGGCCGAGGGGCTGGTGGGGCGCTACCCCGAAGGGCGGTCGGCGTTGCTGCCGTTGCTGCACCTGGTGCAGGCCCAGGACGGCTACATCAGCGACGACGGGATCACCGAGTGCGCACGGCTGCTGGCCCTGACCAAGGCCGAGGTCATGGCCGTGGCGACCTTCTACTCGATGTACAAGCGCAGCCCGATGGGACGCCATCTGGTCAGCGTGTGCATCAACTTCTCCTGCAAGGTGCGCGGCGCGCAGGAGGTCTACGACGAGCTGTCGGCGCGGTTGGGCGTGGGGCACAACCAGACGACGGCGGACGGCGCCATCACGTTGGAGCATGCCGAATGCCTCGGCAACTGCGAGGGTGCGCCCGTGGTGACCGTCGACTACTTCAACTACGAGTGCCTGACCCCCGAGGAGGCGGTCCGGCTCGTCGGGCAGCTGCGCAACAGCGCTCATGCAGCGGCAAGCGGTAGCGCACCGGTTGCGGTGCCACCGCCGACCCGCGGCTATCCGTCTCCCGGTATCCGCGACGTGGAGTACCGCCTCGCCGGGCTCGGCCCCCGGCATGCCACCGAGCCTGGGGTCATCCCAGATCAGACGACGGCCGACGACGCGGCGGTCCCGACGCCCGCCGCCGGTCCGGGTGCGGCCGCTGAGACTGTCGGCACCGAGACGCCCGGCGGCGGCGGTGGTGCCGAGGAGCGTGGCCCCGAGGGGCTGGAGCCGGAGTCGGGCGCTGGCAAGCACGACTACGGCGGGGCCAGCGAGCAGCGCGACGAGCCGACTCAGCCCCCCAACCCGGCCGATTCTGGCGACAGCGACGACCGACCGGTGGAGCAGTGAGCGTGGTGGGTCCCGTTGCCGTGGTGTCCAAGCGCTACGGCCTGGCTGACGGTCACACGCTGTCGGGCTATCTGGCCAGCGGCGGCTTCGCGGGACTGCGCGCCTCACTGGACATGGCCCCCGCCGACGTCCTGGAAGCGGTCAAGGCGTCTGGCCTGCGCGGCCGGGGCGGCGCCGGCTTTCCCACCGGGGTCAAGTGGGGCTTCGTGCCGCAGGACCTCGGCAGGCCGGTCTATCTGGTGATCAACGCCGACGAAGGCGAGCCGGGCACCTTCAAGGATCGCGAGCTCATGGAGCGCGATCCCTTCCTGGTTCTGGAAGGCATGATCATCGCCGCGCGGGCGCTGAGCTGCCATCGCTCGTTCATTTTCCTGCGCGGCGAGTACCTGTGGCCGGGGGTGCGCCTGGAGGAAGCCATTGCCGAGGCCTACGCCGAGGGTTGGCTCGGCAAGGACGTCCAGGGGTCGGGCTTCGACTTCGACGTGACCCTGCACTACGCCGCCGGTGCCTACATCTGTGGTGAGGAGACCGCGCTGCTCGACGCGCTCGAGGGCCGGCGTGGCCAGCCTCGGCTGCGCCCGCCGTTCCCCGCCGTGGCGGGGCTGTACGCCAGCCCTACCGTGGTCAACAACGTCGAGACCATCGCCACCGTGCCGTGCATTCTCGAGCAGGGGCCGGACTGGTTCCGCTCCATGGGCACTGAGAAGTCGCCGGGCCCCAAGCTGTTCTGCGTCTCGGGCGAGGTGCAGCGCCCCGGCAACTACGAATGGCCGCTGGGCACGCCGGCGCGCACCATCATCGAGCAGTCGTGCGGCGGGATGCTGCCAGGGCGCAACCTCAAGTTCTGGGCACCCGGAGGGTCGTCGACCCCGCTGCTGACCGCCGATCACGTCGACATCGCCATGGACTTCGACGCCATCGCCGAGGCCGGCTCGTTGCTGGGCACGGGCGCGATGATGATGTTCAGCGACCGCACCAGCGTGGTGGACGCGGTGTTGAACTGGACCAAGTTCTACGAGCACGAGTCCTGCGGCAAGTGCACCCCCTGCCGTGAGGGCACCTTTTGGCTGTCGCAGATTCTGCAGCGCATCGTCAACGGCGAGGGGCACACCGAGGACCTGCAGACGCTGGACGACATCTGCGACAACATCTTCGGGCGATCCTTCTGCGCCCTCGCCGATGGTGCCGTCAGCCCGATCAAGGCCAGCCTCAAGTACTTCCGCGAGGAGTACGAGCACCTGATCGACCACGGCGTGCCGCACGCCGGCATCGAGGCGCACGCGGGTGTCGTGACGCGAAACTCCGGCTCTGACCGCCCTCGGGCAGGAGCGCGAGCGTGACCGACACCGAAAGCCGGACGAGCCTGGTGCACGTCACTATCGACGGGCGCGAGCTGGACGTGCCCAAGGGCACGCTGGTAATCCGCGCCGCCGAGAAGCTGGGCATCACGGTGCCGCGCTTTTGCGACCACCCGCTGCTCGACCCGCTCGGCGCGTGCCGACAATGCATGGTCGAGATCGAGGGGCAGCGCAAGCCGTTCACCTCGTGCACCACGACCTGCACCGAGGGCATGGTCGTCAAGACCCACCGCACCAGCGAGGT
>JALZLC010000162.1 GCA_030858885.1 Actinomycetota bacterium | reverse complement strand
CAAGCAGCGGCTGACCAACAACCGCTTCAACGACGACGGCCCGACGCTCGCGCCGATCGGGAACGACGACGCGACCCCGCGACTGGCGTGGGAGCGCAACGACGGCGCGCAGGGTCTGCGCTCCAACTTGCGCGCTGGCTGGCAGCCGTTCGACGACTGCTTGTGGCGCCACCGGCGCTACACGTCCTACGGCGACCTCAATACCGAGCCCGACGCCACCCGCGGCCTGGAGTCGCGTCTGCTGACCTGGCGTCGCGACGGCGAGATTCTGGTCGACGGCGGTAGCGCCTTCTCCCGGCGCGTGCTCGGGAGGGGCTTCTCTCCTGGCATTAGCCACACAGAGGCGAGCACGCATGTGGCGTGGGTCACGCTCGGCACCCACGTCCGCGTCGCCCAGCGCACGGCGCCGGGCGACGCCTGGACGGAGACGGACCTGACCCCAGACGCCGTCGCCGACCAGCAGTTGATCGCTGTGACCGGATCTGGCGGAAAGGCGACGGTACTGATCTTCAGTTCCCGCACCGACCGCCTGTCCGCGCGTACGCAGAGCTAGCCGCGCCGGCGCCGCAGGTAGCGAAGCGGGCGGCACGCTGTAAGGGCAGGGCACCGGCACGTCAGGATGACGTGCCGGTGCTGGCCAACCGCTGCAGCGCCGGTCCGGCGACGGGGTGATCGCGCAACGCGGCAATCGTGGTGTCGGGCAGCGCCCGCAACGCGAAGTGCAGCTCGGCCATGGAGCCGGGCTCTAGCTGCCTCACGCGCTCCCACCAGGCACGTACGGTGGCAGCGCGTGCCTGCTCGGCCTGGGTAGCGCTGTCTGTGCCGTCGCGGTGCTCCATCAGGGCTTCGGCCCAGGCGGCGTAGGAGTACGCAGCAGATGGAACCGGTTGCTGAAGCGTCGCCGGTGCACGGCCCGCAGCCGACTCCCCACCTCCCTCGAGGAGCGCCTGATGCAACGCTTCCAACTCCTCGATGGCGGTCGCTCCATCCGCGACAACCTCGAGGTTGCCGACGAGGCGGTGATGGTCGGCGGCGTCGATGTAGCGCTTCACGAGCGGTTCGGTAGTCCTGGTCGACCGGGCCTGGCGCAGTGCCGCAGTGATCGTCGTCGCCCCTCGATTGGCGATCGCCGTCAGTTCCTGGGTGGAGCGCAGCACACGGGCGGGATCGTCGAAGCCACCGTTGGGCGGGTACTGCAGCTCGCGCAGGGCGTCGGCCTAGGCCCGGTACAGATTCAGAATCGCGATGGCCTGATCTTCGGTGGCGACGTCCACGATCACCCCGTCACCGGGTAGCCCCTCCCGTGCCGCGCGTGCGGTGTTGAATGCCAGCACGCCGATCGCCAGCAAGCCGACCACCAGGAACCAACGAGCCGCCCGTGGCGGTGGAACTGTCGGTGCCCGCTGATTCGCGGCCGACGGATGGGTGGCCTCTGGTAGAGCAGTCGGGGGCAGGCGATGGACGTCGCTGGGTCTGGCAGCTCGCGGCATGGCCACGCCAGGGTAGGGCTATCCGAGGTCGGCCACTGGTTCGACGACGTCGAAGTCGGCACGCGCCACCTCGCGGCCATCGACCTCCAGCACCAGCTGGTAGCCGCTGTCGGCATACTCAAACTGCTGCTCGTCGATCTCGTCGACCACGTCCTGGTTGCCGGTGAGGACCTCACGGTCCAGACCCTGGTGCACGGTCTGCCCGTGCGGGTCGACCAGCCGCCACGACTCGGTGAACGGCCCGTCGACGTTGTACCAGTTGCGGATCACGGTGAAGCCCGCGGCCACCGCCGGAGCCGAGCCGGTCAACTCGACGCGGTTGTCCAGCCCCGGCTTGATCGTCGCACCGGTCCGCATGAACAGGTCACGGTCGACCACCTTGGCGTACTTCAACCGAACTCCCATCAGCGGGCACCCTCCTTGCGCTTGTTGACCGCGTCGTCGATCTGACGCCACAGGTCCTCGCGGACCTCCATCAGCGCGGCTCGCAAGTCCGACTCGCCCGACGTGGCCACGAACGGCGCGAACTTGGGCACCCGGCACTCCAAGGTCATCTGCTGGGCGTTGGTGTCGCGCTGCTTGACCGTGAGCAGGAGATCGGTGCCGTCGGCGGGAAAGCGGCGCAGTCGCCGGTTCAGCTTCGACAGCCGGTCCACCACCCGCTCGCGCTCGGCGTCGCTGAAGCCGGGTCCGAGCCGCAATTGATCCAGGCTGGCGCGTCCCTCGTCGGCGTCGCCGTCCGGCTGGCCGGTGCCGAGCCCGAGCTGGTCGACGTCGAGCTTGCGCAGCCGCGCGGTCACCAGGTCAGCCGACATGCCCGTCGACTGCTGCACCAGTTCGACCACCCGGTCCCAATCGTCGCCGGCCGCTTCCAGCTGCGAACGCTCCAGCTTGGGAAACTCTTCGAGCACGTGCGGTCGAAGCTCGGTGAAGTGGCGCGCCCAGACCTGGTGTGTGAGCGGTTGCATGCGCTCCTCCTCCTCGGGTGTCTACAGTGCTGCCCCAACAGACCCCGCAGAAACCCGTCGCCATGCCGACCCGTGTCGAGCGCAACCCGCTGCTGACCTCCGAGCTCACCCACGCCCTCGTGGAGTTGTGGACCACGGTGTCCAACGCCGGCGGCGCCGTGGGCTTCTTCCCGCCCGTGAGCACCGACGACGTGCGGCCCACCGCCGAGGCCGCGTTCGCTCGGGTCTGCCAAGGCCACGACGATCTGGTCGTGGCCTTCGAGGGCGACCGGCCGGTGGGCCTCGGGATGCTGGTCACCCAGGACTCCCCGCTGCACCGCCACTGGGCCTCCATCGAGCGACTGCAGCGTCACCCCGAGTGCGGCGGCCGCGGCGTGGCCTCGCACCTGCTGGCCGAGCTCGAGCAGGCGGCCCGCGACCGGAGGCTGCGCCGGTTGGTGCTTGCAGTGCGCGGGGGGACCGGATTAGAGGACTTCTACCTGGCGCACGGCTATGCGCTGGACGCGGCCCTTCCCGAGCGGGTGATGTTGGAAGACGGCGACGTCCGCGATCTGCTGGTGCTCAGCAAGGCGCTGGGGCCCGGGATCGCTGCAGGTCCGAGGCTGCTGGTCCGCCGGCTCGACCCGGACCTGCCCGTGCCTGCCTACGCGCACCCCGAGGACGCCGGCTTGGACCTGTACGCGCGGGAGGCGGTGCAGCTCGGCCCAGGCCGGCGGGCCCTGGTGCCGACGGGCATCGCCATCGCCCTGCCCGTAGGCCATGTGGGGCTGGTGCACCCTCGTTCCGGTCTGGCCGCGCGCCACGGCATCGCACTGGTCAACGCGCCGGGCACCATCGACGCCGGCTATCGCGGCGAGATCAAGGTCGTGGTCATCAACCTCGATCCGGCCGAACCGGTCGCCCTG
>JALZLC010000135.1 GCA_030858885.1 Actinomycetota bacterium | reverse complement strand
TCATCACCTACGACGACTACGCGTCGCTGGGCAGCGAGCAGGCGGTTCGCGACGCCGGCAGGCTGCGCGTGGAAGGCAAGGACTACCTGATCCGCGACGGGGACGTGGTGCACTTCCGCTTCAACGTCTGACACAGGCATTCCGCCGATGGAGCGCGGCCGCAACGAGGAGACGGAAGTGACCGAGCCAGTCGAGCCAAGCGCCGTACACCAGCCCGACGCCCGAGACGGGATACGCATTGGTGAACGGCCTACAGATGTATTACGAGATCCACGGCTCGGGTGGGACGCCGCTGCTCCTGCTGCACGGCGGGCTGTTCAACATCGGCCTGCAGTTCGGGAACGTCCTGCCTGCCCTGGCGCAGACGCGGCAGGTCATCGCCGCGGACTTCCAGGGACACGGACGGACGGGCGACATCGACCGCCCTCTGACCAGCGCCTACCTGGCGTCTGACGTCGTGGGGTTGCTCCAGCACTTTGGGGCCCCGCAGGTCGACGTGTTCGGGTTCAGCGTGGGTGGCGCGGTGGCGCTGTACCTAGCGATCAAGCACCCGGGACTGCTCCATAAGCTGATCGTGTCGTCCGCGTCGTTCCACCCGCACGGTGACCGGTCCGAGAACGCGGAGGCGGTCGGCGAAATGACGGTCGACATGATCGCCGGCACCCCGATGGAGCAGGACTACCTGGCCAAGTCGCCGAACCCCCACCGGCTGCAGGATCTGCTCGACAGGCTGGGGACGTTCGACGAGGGCTTCACCGGCTGGTCTGACGCTGAGATCAAGGGGATCGCTGCTCCGACGTTGATCACCGTGGGTGACTGCGACATGGTCACCCTGGAGCATGCCGTCCGTTTTCTTCGGCTGCGCGGTGGCGACGTCAACGGCGACTTCGTCGGTGTCCCGGCCTCGCAGCTGGCGGTGTTTCCCGGAACTACGCACTTCTTCGGGTTGAGCCGCACCGCGCTGGTTCTGGACGTCGTGACCACCTTCCTCGACGCACCAGAGGCTGCCTCCTGACCGAACAGATCACATCCCGCGAGCCCGTCGGGATGCGGCAATCCGCGTCAACCCAACGGGGGCGTCAGCGTTCCCGTCGCCGGCGCGGCCGAGAGCACGCGCTCCGATTGCCCAGTCACCGCGGCGCGCGCACACCCCAGGCCTGCACACGAGCACCGGTGCAGTCGTTCTCCACGTAGTCCATGCCCGCGCCCTCGGCGATCCGGCGGGCCTCGGGTGAGCTGATGCCGAGCTGGAGCCACAAGGCGGGTGCCCCGACATCGACGGCTTGGCGCGCCACCCCAGCGCACTCGGCGCTGGGCCGGAACACATTCACCAGGTCGACCGGCTGGCCGATGTCGGCCAAGGTCGGGTAGGCGGGCTCGCGCAGGATCTGCGAGGCGGTGCGGTGCACCGGGATGACGCGGTAGCCGGCGGCCTGCAGGATCGCGGGGATGCGGTGCGCCGCCTTGTGCGGCTGCGTCGAGCAACCCACGACGGCGATGGTGCGCACGGTCTCCAGCAACTCGCGAGGGGTTCGGCTCATGCCAACCGGCGCTGGGGACGCCCGGTCTGCGGCGCGAAGTCGTAGGGGTAGCCCTGCTCGACGGCGCTGACCTCGTCGAGGCGCTGCAGATCGTCGTCGGTCAGCTCGAGCGTCGCCGCAGCCAGGCTGGCCTCGAGCTGCTCGACCCTGGTGGCTCCGATGATGGGGATGACGTCGGGGCGCGCAAGCAGCCAGGCGATGGCGACAGAAGCAGGCTGTGCGTCGTGAGCGCCGGCGATTTCGCGCACGACGTCGAGAGTTCGCCAGCCTTGCTCCGACATGCTGTCCAGCCACCGGGCGAAGCGGCCTTTGCCCTCGCCGGATTGACCCCGCTCGTACTTGCCGGCCAGGAACCCCGCCGCCAGCGGCGACCAGACCAGAACCGAGAGCGCGTTGGCGCGGGCGGCGGGCAAGGTCTCCAGCTCGATCTTGCGCTCCACCAGCGAGTACTGCGGTTGCAGGCTGACGAAGCGGTCATAGCCGGCCATCTCCTGCATGCGGACCGCGCGCTCCAGCTGCCAGCCGGTGAAGTTGGAGATCCCGATGTGCAGCACCTTGCCGGCGCGTACCAGGTCCTCCAGAGTCGACAACGTCTCCTCCAGCGGCGTGGTGTCGTCGAAGCGGTGCAGCTGATACAGGTCGATGTAGTCCGTGCCAAGCCGGTCCAGGCTGGCCTCGACCGCCGACAGCAGGTGCCGGCGCGAAGCGGAACGGTTGTTGGGGCCGTCGCCGCTGGCACCGTAGGCCTTGGTGGCGATGACCACGTCGTCGCGGTCGCTGCCGAGAATCTCGCCCAGCAACTCCTCGCTGCGGCCGTCGGTGTAGACGTCGGCGGTGTCAAAGAATGTCCCGCCAACCTCGCGGAATCGCTCGACGATCGCCCGCGAGCCGTCGAGGTCGGCGGCGTCCCCGAAGGTCATCGTGCCAAGGCACAGCCGGCTGACGACGAGGCCGGTGGGGCCGAGATAGGTCTGCGGCAAGGTGTCCATACCTCCGCAGGCTAGCCCAGGCTCAAGGAGCGAAGCGGTCAGGCATCCGATCACGGCCATCACGGCGGAGCGACGTGGCGGCTCCGGATCGTCGTGCGCTATCCTGCGCGCCCCGGGGCGGTTAGCTCAGTCGGGAGAGCGCTTGCTCGACAAGCAAGAGGTCACTGGTTCGAGCCCAGTACCGCCCAC
>JALZLC010000120.1 GCA_030858885.1 Actinomycetota bacterium | reverse complement strand
CCTGCCCGTTCCATGGTCGTGGTGGCCAACTGGTCGGCGTCCATCTCGCCAAGGCCCTTGAAGCGGCTGATGCGCGGACGCTTGCCACCGGAGCCGTTGCCCTCGATCTCGGCCAGGATCACGTCGCGTTCTCGGTCGGAGAAGGCGTAGCGGATCTTGTCCTTTGCCTTGGTTCCCGGCGGCTCGATCTGATACAGCGGCGGCTGCGCGATGTAGACGTAGCCCGCGTCGATCAGGTCGCGCATGTGGCGGAACAAGAACGTCAGCACCAGCGTGCGGATGTGCGCGCCGTCGACATCGGCGTCCATCAGCATGACGACGTGATGGTAACGGGCCTTGCTCAGGTCGAAGTCGTCGCCGATCCCGGTGCCGATCGCGGTGATCAGCGCCTGGATCTCCTTGTTCTCCAGGATCTTTCCCAGCCGCGCCTTCTCGACGTTGAGGATCTTGCCGCGAATGGGCAGGACGGCCTGGGTGACCCGGTCGCGGGCCATCTTCGACGACCCGCCCGCCGAGTCGCCCTCGACGATGAAGATCTCGCAGCGGCTGGGGTCGTTCGACTGGCAGTCGGCCAGCTTGCCAGGCAGTGCAGTGGACTCCAGCAGCCCTTTGCGACGGGTGAGGTCACGAGCGGCGCGGGCCGCCAGACGCGCACGCGCCCCCTGGATCGCCTTGTTGACCACGATCCGGCCCTCGGCGGGATGCTCGTCGAACCAGCTGCGCAGCCGCTCGTTGCAGGTGCGCTCCACGAAGCTGCGCATCGGCGTGTTACCGAGCTTGGTCTTCGTCTGCCCCTCGAACTGGGGGTCGGCGAGCTTGACCGAGACGATGGCGGTCAGGCCCTCGCGGATGTCCTCGCCGGTCAGCGCCAGGTCCTTCTCCTTGCTGCTGGGACGCAGCAGGCCCGAGTCCTTCGCGAAACGGTTCACCACGTTGGTCAGGGCCTTCTTGAAGCCCTCCTCGTGGGTGCCGCCCTCATGGGTGTTGATGGTGTTGGCGAAGGTATGGATCGATTCATGGAAGGTGGCGTTCCACTGCAGCGCGATCTCCACCTCATGCGGGCCGTCCCCGTTGGACTCGCCGGCAGTGAAGTGCAGGATCGCCGGGTGCAGCGCCTCCTTGCTGTCGTTGAGGTGGCGCACGAAGTCACGCAGCCCGCCTTCAGCGAGAAACACCGCCGTCTGGGGTTGGTTGGTGTCGGGGTCGAGGTGGCGCTCGTCGGTGACCGAGATCTTCAATCCGGCAGTCAAAAAGGCCGTCTCCCGGAAGCGCGTGGTCAGCGTCTCCCAGCTGTAGTCGGTGCTCTCGAAGACCTCGGCATCGGCCCAGAAGGTAATCGACGTACCGGTGCCGGCCGTTTCGCCCTCCGCCACCACCGCGACGGGCCCGTCAGGGATTCCCCGGCTGAAGGTCTGGCGATACAGCCGCCCGTCCCGCCGAACCTCGGCCACCAGGCGGCTGGACAGCGCGTTCACCACCGACACGCCGACCCCGTGCAGGCCCCCAGACACCGCGTAGGACTTGCCGTCGAATTTGCCGCCGGCGTGCAGGACCGTGAGCACGACCTCCAAGGCGGACTTGTGCAGGGTGGGGTGCTCGTCCACCGGGATGCCGCGACCGTCGTCGACCACCTGCACGCCCCCGTCGGCTAGCAGCCGCACCTCGATCTTGCTGCAACGACCGGCCATCGCTTCGTCGACGGAGTTGTCGATGACTTCGTAGACCAGGTGGTGCAGCCCGCGTGGACCGGTGGAGCCGATGTACATGCCTGGCCGCTTGCGGACCGCCTCGAGTCCCTCCAGGACGGTGATGTCAGCGGCTTCGTACTCGCCGATTCCAGACTGCACGGGGCTACTTTCTGCGGGGGGTTGCGGGCGCGCGAGCCGGCGCTGGGATCAAGGTCAACGATCGTCGGAAAATGCTTCAGCGCGACCGTGCCATGCAACGGCCTATTCTCCTGGTTTAGAGTACCACAGTTGCCGCCTGCGTCGCAGAACGGCGCAGGCGGCGTTTGCGCTGGTCAACGCGCTCTCACTTGTGGGTCAATCGGCCGGTCGTCACGGTGACTCGGGTCACCTCTCCGGCGCCCAAGACGGCGTTGGCCCGCGCCAACAGCTCCGGGGCCAGAAAGCCGACCTGCGTGGCCCAGGCCGACGACACCGCACGCAG
>JALZLC010000211.1 GCA_030858885.1 Actinomycetota bacterium | reverse complement strand
GCCACTACCTGACGGCCAAGCTGTTCGGGATGAAGGTCGAGCGGTTCTTCCTCGGCTTCGGGCCCACGCTGTGGTCGTTCCAGCGCGGTGAGACCGAGTACGGGGTCAAGGCCATCCCGGCGGGTGGCTTCGTCAAGATCACCGGGATGAGCGCCTTCGAACAGATCGACCCCGCCGACCGAGGCAGGGCCTTCTACGAGCAGGCGGCGTGGAAGCGCGTGATCGTGCTGTCCACCGGCTCAGCGACCCACTTCGTCGTCGCGGTGGTCCTGCTGTTCGCCGCGTTGGCCTTCGCCGGGCTGCCCAGCATCGACGAGCCCGCGACGACGATCATCGAGGTGGTGGTCGCCGACAGCCCGGCCGCCGAGGCCGGTCTGCGCCCCGGCGACGTCATCACCGCCGTCTCAGGGCAGCCGACCGCCGACTTCGAAGACGTGCGAGCTGAGCTGGACGGACGGGGCGGCGAGTCCGTGCCCATCGTGATCGAGCGCGACGGTGCCGAACAGCAGCTGCGCGCCACGCTCGCCAGCGAGAATCCCGAGGGCGAGCCCGGGGCGTTCCTCGGCATCGGTCCGCAACCGGTCGTGCGCCGGCTGCCGCCCGCCGAAGCGCTGCGCGGCACCATCACCGGCGACTTCTCCGTCGGCCGGCTGGTGGGGCTGACCGTGTCGGGGCTGGGGCAGGTCTTCACCCCCGACGCGCTGAGCGACTGGTTCCGCTCGGTGAACGACCCGGGGCCGCGCGACCCCAACGGGCCGGTCAGCCTCGTCGGCGTCGGCCAGACGGTCAACGCCCTTGGCGTCGGCGGCGACATCTTCGCGGTGCTGGTGATCTTCGCCCAGCTCAATATCGTCCTCGGCACGCTGAACATGCTGCCGCTGCCGCCACTGGACGGTGGGCACGTGGCCGTGCTGCTGGTCGAGGAGGGCGTCAACGCGGTACGGCGCATGCGCGGCCGCTCGGCGCGGTGGCGCCTGGACCCGGCGGTGATCACCCCCATCGCGCTGGTGGTGATCCTGTTCTTCGTGGTGCTGTCGATGACCGCCCTGTACCTCGACATCGTCAAGCCCGCCAGCGACCTGCTCCAGCAGTAGCCGGCCCGTCCGGGCGGCCGAGCGGTGACCCGATCGGTCAAGGGGTCCCACCGGTAGGCTGGGCCACCCACCACCGTCGACCCCGAGGATGCTTCGTGGGCACGTCTCTTCCTGTTCTCAACACCCAGCCGGCCGTACCGCCCGCCGCGCATCACGCGCCTCCGGCGCGCCGCACGACGCGGCGGCTGAACGTTGGCAGCGTGCCCGTCGGCGACGGCGCAGCCATCAGCGTGCAGTCCATGACCACGACGCCCACCCACGACGTCAACGCCACGCTGCAGCAGATCGCCGCGCTCAACGCCACCGGCGTGGACATCGTCCGGGTTGCCTGCCCCCGCCAGGAGGACGCCGACGCGCTGGCGGCCATCGCCGCCAAGTCCACCGTGCCGGTCATCGCCGACATCCACTTCCAGTGGAAGTACGCGATGGCCGCGATCGAGGCCGGCTGTGCCGGGGTCCGCATCAACCCCGGCAACATCCGCAAGCACGACAAGGTCAAGCTGATCGGCGACGCGGCCAAGGAGCGCGGCATCCCCATCCGCATCGGCGTCAACGGCGGGTCGCTGGAGGACGTGGTGCTGGCCAAGCACGGTGGGGTGACCCCTGAGGCGCTGGTGGAGTCCGCGCTCAACGAGGTGGCCCTGCTGGAGGCGGTGGACTTCTACGACACCAAGATCTCGGTCAAGCACTCCGACCCGTGGGTCATGATCCAGACCTACCGGCTGCTGGCCGAGCGCTGCGACTACCCGCTGCATCTCGGCGTCACCGAAGCAGGCCCGCCCAAGACCGGGATCACCAAGTCCGCGGTCGGGATCGGCACGCTGCTCGCCGAGGGCATCGGCGACACCATCCGCGTGTCGCTGTCGGCCGACCCCGTCGAGGAGGTCAAGGCCGGCATCGCGATCCTTGAGGCGCTGCACCTGCGCGAGCGCGGGCTGGACATCGTGTCCTGCCCGTCATGCGGGCGCGCCGAGGTCGACGTCTACAGCCTCGCCGAGCAGGTGCAGGAGGCGCTGGAGGGCATCGACGTGCCCCTGCGCGTCGCGGTCATGGGCTGCGTCGTCAATGGTCCTGGCGAGGCTCGCGAGGCCGACGTCGGCGTCGCCGCCGGCAAAGGCAAGGGCCAGCTGCTGTACAAGGGCCAGGTCGTGGCGCAGGTCCCCGAGGACCAGATCGTCGACAGCCTGCTGCAGCTGGCTAACGAGGTCGCCGACGAGATCCGCGCCGAGCGTGGCCAGGGCGCACCCGTCGTCGTCGCCTGACGCCAGCCGCCGCCGATCCACACCCGCTCAGTCGCCACCCGACAGGAACGACAGCAGCACGAAGCGACGGCCGTCGGTGACGTCGAGAACCTCGTGCAGCAACGAGCAGGAGAAGATCAGCGCCGCGCCGGCGGCCGGCCGATAGCGCTGCGGACCGTACTCGGGGAACCGCAGGTGCCCGCCGGAGTAACCGTCGTTGAGGTTGAGCGTGAGCGCGAACCGCCGGTGGGCCGTTGACGGGCTCAGGTTGTCGCGGTGGGCCCGGAAGAACCCGCCCGTGGTGGCGTCGTAGCAGCCGATCTTGAACCCCTCGAAGCGGCTGGCGCGGAAGGCGAACGCCT
>JALZLC010000076.1 GCA_030858885.1 Actinomycetota bacterium | reverse complement strand
CGCTGGCGCGGCCCGCGGCGGTGGTGCTGGGGGTCGTGGCGCTGCTCAACCTGACCCATCTGGTCGACGACCTGTTCGCCGTCCCGCTGCCCGGCCCGACGAAGGCGCTCGCCGCCGCGCAGACGGCGTTGTTCATCGGCATCGGCGCCTTCGGTGCACTGCGAGGGTGGCAGGGCCGTGACGGTGCTTTCACCGCGCTTGGGGTCGGGGCTGGCGCGATCCTGATCGGTCAGGGTGTGCTGTACCTCAGCGTGCTGACCACTTCCCAGGCGGCGACGTTGTTTCCCGAGTTCGCGGCCCGGTTGGTGGTCGCCCTGTCGATCGTCCAGGCGCTGCCCATCGGCGCGGTCGCGGTGATTGGCAACCGTCGGCTCGCCGCGGCGGCGCCGACGGCACGGTCAGAGGCTGCTGCCGCCACGTGAGCGACCAGGTGGGCCTGGTCGTCACCGATCTCGACGGCACGCTGTGGGACGCCCAGGAGCGCATCCACGACCGGACGCTGGACGCCCTTCGGGCGCTGGAGCACAGAGGGACGCCGCTGTTGGTCGCCACCGGACGGCGCCGCCACAGCGCCGCCATGGGACTGGCCCGTGAAGGACTCGCCCCGCCAGCCGTGGTGCTCGACGGGGCGCTGGGTGTGGACCTGACCACGGGCCGGGTGTTCCACGAGGCGCCCTTCGACGCGTCCGACGCGGTCGCGGTCGTGGACATCCTGGCCTCGCTGGGTCTGTCGCCGTGTCTGCAGGTCGTCCGCGATGACGCCGACGTGGTCGCCGGACCGCAACCGTCCACGCACCCTCGCCACGTTGAGCTGATCGGCGAACGGCTCGCGCGCGACGACGTTGGCAAGGTTGCCGCCGCCGAGACGGTGCTGGGCTTCACCATCGCGGGCCGCCCTCCGGCGTTGCTCGACGGCGTCGTCGCGGCGGTCGCCGACGTCGCCGACGCCGTGGTCACCCGTGACCTGTTCTACGGCGGCGGCACCCTGACCGTGCGCCCGAGGGGGGTCAGCAAGTGGGAGGGCGTCCTGGCGTTCTGCGCGGACCAGGGCATCGACCCCCGCGGTGTGCTGGCGCTCGGCGACGGCGAGAACGACCTGGAGCTGCTCGGCGGAGCGGCCGTGGCGTGCGTGGTCTCCGACGGTTGCGAACAAGCGCTTGCGCTAGCCGACCACGTCATCGGGCCGGCCAGCGAAGGCGGTTGGTGCGCCGTCCTCGACCACTGCTAAGCCGCCGCCTCGTCCTCGACCTGGCCGCCTTCGGCGGGAGGCTCAGCGGGAGGTCGCGGCGTACCCAACCCCCGCGGTGGCGTGGCTCGTCCGCGCGAGGTGGTCGAACCAGTCGACGGAAGCTTCGGCTGCCGTTGGCAATGCGTCGACCGCCCGCTCGAGCAAGTTCCGCAGGCGCGGAGCACCGTCGGTCTTCCAGGCAGCGATATCCGCGCCTACCTGCTCCAAGCCCGTCGTGACGGCAAATCGGGGATGCACACCGTAGGCGAACGGCAGCAGGCGTCCCCGGTCGTCGATGATGAGGGGGTTGACGAGGTCGGACAGCCCGAGCACGTCGGCCCCGTCGCGCAGGAGCGCGTGGGCTGCCTTGGCCTGTTGGCGAAGGGCGCCTGCGGGGGCGAGATCGACTCGGACGCCCACCTCGCTGTCGGGGTCGCCGCCCAGAAGGTCGGCCACGAGGGCTAGCCGGGCCAGGTCGGCAGGGTCGAGTGCGGCGACGTCGCCCAGGTCGTTGGCGCGCCCCACCAGCGCCAGCGGCCGCAGGTTGAGCAGGCGTGCGCCGGCGTCGACCGCGATGGCGTAGAGCTCGGGAACGTCGACGAGGTTGTCTGCGGTGACACAGCATGTCAGCCCGAACGGCACCCCGGCCTCGCGGATCAGTTGCAGGCCGCGCAGCGCCTCATCAAAGGCGCCCTCCCGCCCTCGGATCCGGTCGTGACGGTCGCGGACGCCGTCGAGGCTGACCGCGACGATTGCGAGGTGGTGCGCCACCTCCGACAGCCGTCGAGCGGTAAGGACCGTGGCGTTCGTGACGACGTTGACGCTGTAGCCCAGCGCCGCCACCCCGTCGAGCAGTGAACCCAGCCCGCGGTACAGGAAGGGCTCACCGCCCGACAGGCTCACCACGCCGTAACCCTCATCGCGGAGAACCTCGAGGGCCTCGAGCAGAGCGGGCACGCCGAGCTCGCCCCGTGCCGAGGGTGAGGACGACGAGTAGCAATGAGCGCAGGTCAGGTTGCAGCGCAGCGTCGGATGGACGTGGACGATGCGCTGCGAGAGGAAGCCCGAGCCGGTCAGTGACCCCTCGTGAGACCAGCCAGCTCGGGGATCTTCTGCTCGACGCGGATCTGCACGATGTCCCA
>JALZLC010000067.1 GCA_030858885.1 Actinomycetota bacterium | reverse complement strand
GCGCGGGGCCGCCTACTACCTGCAGTCCCCGGCGTTCATGGCCGCCTCCAGCGCGGTCGGCGAACCCGGTGGCGCCGGACCGTTCGGAGGGTCGGCGCCCCCCTCGGCGGCCCTGATCGGGTGGTCGATCGCCTACGTCGTGCTGCTGCTGGCCATGGCCGCTCGCCGTTTCGGCCGCCGGGACCTGTAGCCGCCGCGACCGGTGTCCGGCACAGCACACCGTTAGCCGCGACACGCAACGCAGTCGGGTAGCCTGCCGCGCCATGGCAGGAGCGGAACATGGGACCAAGGCCGTCGTCGTCGCGCTGTGCGCCAACCTCGCTATCGCGGTGGCCAAGTTCGTCGGTTTTCTGCTGACGGGTGCCAGCAGCATGCTGGCCGAATCGGTGCACAGCGTCGCCGACAGTGGCAACCAGGGCCTGTTGCTGTTCGGCGGCAAGCGGGCGCGACGAGCCGCCACGGTTGAGCACCCCTTCGGCTATGCCCGGACCCGCTACTTCTGGTCGTTCGTGGTCGCCGTGGTCCTGTTCGCGCTCGGTTCGCTGTTCTCGCTGTTCGAGGGCGTGCACAAGCTGGCCCACCCCGAGCCACTGCGCTCGCTGACCATCGCCGTGATCATCCTGTGCGTGGCCATCGCACTCGAGGGCTATGCCTTCACCACCGCCGTCGGCCAGGCCAACCACACGCGGGGAATGCAGAGCTGGTGGGGGTTCATCCGCCACAGCAAGTCGCCCGAGCTGCCGGTGATCCTGCTGGAGGACTTCGGTGCGCTGGTGGGGCTGGTGTTGGCCTTGGTCGGCCTCGGGCTGGCCACGCTCACCGGCCAGCCGGCGTGGGACGCCTACGCCACGTTGGCGATCGGCACGCTGCTGGGCGTCATCGCCATCGTCCTTGCCGTGGAGATGAAGAGCCTGCTGATCGGCGAGGCCGCCTCGACCCGAGACCTGGAGCAGATTCGCGCAGCGATCACCGGCACACCCAACGTCGCCGACCTGATCCACGTCAAGACCCAGCACCTCGGCCCCGACGAGCTGCTGGTCGCCGCCAAGGTGCGCCTGGACCCTTCCCTGTCCTTCAATGAGGTGGTGGCCACGATCGACGCGGCTGAGCGCACCGTCCGCGAAACCGTCCCTGCCGCCACCGTGATGTACATCGAGCCCGACATCGAGCCCGACATCGAAGCAGCGCCGCAGCCTGCCTAGCGCCGCCTGGCGCCGCGCGGTCGGACGGTCACCCGGGAAGGTCGTAGGCCCGCCACTGGATCTCGCCGACCAGCTCCCGCCCGGCGTCCAGGTCTCCCCATCGCTGCTGGGCCCAGGCTCGCACGGCCGCTCCGGCTCGTCGCAGGTCGGCCGGTGGCAGCTGCCAGTTCCAGCTGCGCTGACCCTCCTCCATCTCGCCGATGACCGCCGACAGCGGCTTGGTCGAGGGGTTGGCGACCGTCGGTAGCAGCCGCAGCCGAGCTCCACGGGCGGCCATCGCCGCGTCGAGATCGGCAGCGCGGCCCAGACCCGTCAGCATCCGATCGGCGCCGGCGCCGACCCCGGGCAGCGCGGCCTGGGCGTTGGCCTCCTGCTGGAATCGGGTGGTGAGCTCGGCGTGCTCGTCCGGCCAGCCACCGCCGGGGTCGACGAGCAGCACCCCGCCCGGCTGCACGACCCGCACCAGCTCGTCGGTGGCCAGCTTCCAGTCGGCGACGAGGTGCAGCACGTGGCAGGCGATCCCCGCACCGAAGGTGTCCTCGGCGAACGGCAGCCGCGTGGCGTCGGCCACGGCGACCGGGAAGGGTGCCGTCCCTCCAGCGTTGTACGCCAGCCGCTGCAGCATGGGCGCGGACAGGTCGACCCCGGCCATCCTGGCGCCGGCGCGATACAGGGGCAGGGCGATCCGGCCGGTGCCCACGCCGCTTTCCAACGCCCGCCCTCGGCCGGCCAGCTCCCCGCGAAGCAGGTCGACCATGGCTCGCACCGTGGCGTTGGGCAGCGCACGGGTGCGGTCGTAGTAGTCGGCGGCCTGGTCGAAGGTCACGGAGCGCTCGGCTGCGGTCATGCCAACTCCTGGTACAGCGCGGCGGTGCGCTGGGCGATCGCCGACCAGCTGAAGGCGGCCTCGGCGCGCGCGCGGCCGGCGGTGCCCATGGCCCGAGCTTCGGCGGGGTCGTCCAGGAGTCGGTTGATCGCGTCGGCGAGATTCCGGGCGAGGGCCGCCGGGTCCCGGGGCGCGCCCTGCGGATCGGCGCCGGCGTCGAGGTCGACCAGCAGGCCGGTTTCGCCGTTGCTGACAATCTCGGGGATTCCGCCGACCCGGGTGGCGACCACCGGCGCCTCGCAGGCCATCGCCTCGATGTTCACCAGTCCAAACGGCTCGTAGACCGAGGGGCACACGAAGACGCTGGCGTGCGACAGGATCTGCACGACCTCGGCACGGGGAAGCATCGCGTCGATCCACACCACACCTTGGCGCGAGGCGCGCAGCCGCCCGACCATCGCCGTCACCTCCTCGGCGATCTGTGGCGTGTCCGGTGCACCGGCGCACAACACGAGTTGCGCCTCTGCACGCAGGTGCGCCGCCGCAGCCAGGAGATGGACCAGGCCCTTCTGGCGGGTGATGCGTCCCACGAAGACCACGCTCGGGCGGTCCGGGTCGATGCCGTGGCGCCGCAGCACGTCGGTGCCAGCGTCCCGGCGATACTCGTCGAGGTCGATGCCGTTGTGCACCACGGCCACCCGGTCGGGTTCGACGTCGGGATAGCAGGCGAGCACGTCGCGCCGCATCTGCGC
>JALZLC010000048.1 GCA_030858885.1 Actinomycetota bacterium | reverse complement strand
GGCAACTACCTGGGGGCATGGCTGCGCTGGGTCGGCGAGCAGGTGCCAGGCCACTTCTTCTGCATCGTGGACCAGCACGCGATCACGGTGCCTTACGATCCCGCCGACCTGCGGCAGCGCACGGTGGACCTGGCGACCTGGCTGCTGGCCGCCGGGTTGGACCCCGAGGTGTGCACGCTGTTCGTGCAGTCCCAGGTGCGCGAGCACACCGAGCTGGCGTGGATCCTCAATTGCGTCGCCACCATGGGCGAGCTGGCGCGCATGACCCAGTTCAAGGAGAAGTCCGAGGGGCGTGACTCGGTCAGCGTTGGCCTGTTCGACTACCCGGTCCTGCAGGCGGCCGACATCCTGCTGTACCAGGCCGAGCAGGTCCCGATCGGCGCCGATCAGCGCCAGCACGTGGAGTTGACCCGGGATCTGGCCGCGCGCTTCAACCACCGTTTCGGCGACACCTTCACCTTGCCGCAGCCGACCTTCCCCACCGTCGGCGCGCGGGTCATGGACCTGCAGCTGGTGGACAAGAAGATGTCCAAGTCCCTCGGCCCTGCCGGCACGTTGCTGCTCAACGACGAGGAGGCGACCACCCGCAAGAAACTGATGCGAGCGGTGACCGACTCGGGCTCGGAAGTGCGGGCGGAACGCGACAAGCCGGGCGTGACCAACCTGCTGGATCTGTTCGCCGCCGTCACCGGCGCGACGGTGCCCGAGCTGGAGGATCGCTATTCGGGCAAGGGCTATGGCGACTTCAAGGGCGACTTGGCCGAGGCGGTCAACGGCGTGCTGCGACCTCTCCGCGAACGCCATGCCGAGCTGTCCGAGGACCCCGAAGCAGTCACCGACATCCTGCGCCTCGGCGCCACCCGTGCCCGGGAAGTCGCCACAACGACGATGCAGACCGTCCGGGAACGCCTCGGCTTCCTGCGGTAGGCCCGATGTGGGAGTGAGTTCGCTGCCGCAGCGGTGCGAACGTCACCGCACCCCGGGTCCGGGCGCGTGAACATCGTCGGCCTCGAGCGGGTCGGTCTGCGCTACGCCGAGAAGCAGGTCCTCGACGAGGTGAGCCTCGGCATCGACGACCGCGACCGCATGGGGGTCATCGGGCGCAACGGCAGCGGCAAGTCGACGCTGCTCAAGGTGGCCGCCGGGCTGGTGGCGCCCGACACCGGCCGGGTCGTCCACGGCTCCGGGCTGCGCATCCGTTACGTCGCGCAGGAGCCTGACCTCGATCCCAGCCGGTCGGTCCGCGAGGCGGTGCTGGCGGGACCAGCCCAGTTCGACCCGCTCGCCGACCGCGCCGCTGTGCAACGCGAGCAACGCTGCCTGGCCTTGCTGCACCAGCTCGGCCTGGACGAACCGCAGCGGCGGGTGGGCGAGTTGTCGGGCGGCCAGCGCAAGCGGGTGGCGTTGGCGGCCGCCCTGGCCGACGAGTCCGACCTGCTGGTCCTCGACGAGCCGACCAACCACCTTGACGTCGACGTCGTCGAGTGGCTTGAGTCCGAGCTGTCGTCGCGAGCCACCGCGCTGCTGCTCGTCACCCACGACCGCTACCTGCTGGACCGCGTCGCCACCCGCATTGTCGAGGTTGACGGCGGGCAGCTGCACAGCGGGCACGGGTCCTACGCCGACTACCTTCGCAGCCGTGCCCTGCGCGTGGAGCAGTCCGTGGCCAACGAACGACGGCGCGCCAACCAGGCCCGCGTGGAGTTGGCGTGGTTGCAGCGGGGTCCGCAGGCCCGTACGTCCAAGGCCCGCTACCGGGTGGAGCGCGCGCACGAGCTGCTCGACACCGGCCCTGCGCCGGCCGCTGACGAGATCGCCATCGAGTTGCCGTCACGGCGGCTCGGCTCCAAGGTGGTCAACCTGCACAACGCCGGCAAGCGGTACGGACAACGGGTGGTGCTGCGCGGGGTGGAGCGGCGGCTAAAGCCGGGCGACCGCATCGGCGTGGTGGGGCCCAATGGCAGCGGCAAGACGACGCTGCTGCAGCTGATCGCCGGCGAGCTGGAGCCGGACACCGGCAAGGTGGTGATCGGCGACACGGTCGCGGTCGGCTGGTACGGGCAGGATCCGCGGCCCGTGCCAGGCGACCAGCGTGTGCTCGACGCGGTCACCGAGGTCGTGCTGGAGACTCGCCTGCTCAGCGGGCGGACCGTCTCGGCGGGGATGCTGCTGGAGCGCTTCGGCTTCCCGTCCGAGGCACAGCGAGCCTTCGTCGGCGAGTTGTCGGGCGGGGAGCGCCGACGCCTGGAGCTGCTGCTGGTCCTCGCCGAGGCGCCCAACGTCCTGCTGCTCGACGAACCGACCAACGACTTGGACCTGGACACCCTTGCGGTGCTCGAGGAGTACCTCGACGACTGGCCGGGAGTGCTGGTGGTCGCCAGCCACGACCGCTACTTCCTGGACCGCGTCTGCTCGGACCTGCTGGCCATCGAAGCGGACGGCGACGTCCACCACCATCCCGGCGGATGGACGGCGTGGCGCCGGTCGCAGGCGGAGCGCGACCGCCAGACCCGACGGCGCCAACGCCAGGGGTCGGCGTCACCAGCCAACGCGCCACCCAGCACCGCCACCGCGCGCGAGCGCAAGCTGACCTACGGCGAGCGGCGGGAGCTGACCCGGCTGGAGCGGCGAATCCCCGAACTGGAGGAGCGCAAGACCGCACTGACCAACGCGCTGCAAGGGGCCGGCGACGACTATGCGGCTGCGCGCGCGTCGGGCGACCAGCTGACGGCGCTCCTGGCCGAGCTCGCGGCCGCCGAGGCGCGCTGGTTGGAGCTGGCTGAGCTAGCCGACGCCGGGTGAGCGGGACGAAGGAAGGCGATGAGGCGCAACCTGCCGCTATCGTGCCCGAGGAGGCAACCGCTTCTCGAAGCAACGTGTCGGAGGTCGCGCTGATGCAGCAACCGCTGGTCTGGGTCGACCTCGAGATGACCGGATTGGACCCTGAGCGCCACCACATCGTCGAGATCGCTGTCATCGTCACCGACGGCGCGCTCGAACGGGTGCAGGAGGGGCCTGATCTGGTAGTGGCGGCGCCCGCGGGCGCGCTGGCGGCGATGGATCCGGTGGTGGTCCGCATGCACGAGGCGTCGGGGCTAATCGGGGAGATTCGGGCCGCGACGCTGACCGTCGGACAGGCCGAGTCGCAGGTGCTTCGCTTTCTCAGCGAGCACGTACCTGATTCGCGCTCGGCGCCGCTGGCCGGCAACAGCGTCCACGCCGACCGGGCGTTTCTGCGACGCCACATGCCCGAGCTCGAGGCCTACGTGCACTACCGCAACGTCGACGTGTCGACGATCAAGGAGCTCGCGCGACGGTGGTATCCCGAGGTCTTCGAGGGCGCGCCCGCCAAGGACGATGGGCATCGCGCGCTCGCCGACATCCGGGCGTCGATCCAGGAGCTGCGCTACTACCGCCGTTCGGTGTTCCGCTAGCGGGCCGGTGGGCGCCGACCGCCCTTGAAGACCTCGAGTTTGGCCGGGTCGGTCAGCAGGCCGAGGTCAGCGAGCACGTCGCCGTCGACCAGCAGCAGATCGGCGGCCTTGCCCGCTTCGATGGTGCCGATCTCGTCGGCGAGGCCGAGCAGTTCGGCGTTGGTGCGCGTGGCGGCGACCAGCGCACCGAGCGGGCCCAGCACCTTGGCCTTGAGGTTGAGCTCGCGGGCCTTGTGGACCTGCAGCGGGCCGAGCAGATCGGATCCCGAGCCGATGCGGACTCCGGCCTCCGCGGCGTGGCGCAGGCCCGCCAGTCCCTGTTCCCGCGCCTCGTTGATCTTGGCGATGTTGGCAGCCGGCACGCCGTAGTCGGCACCCTCGCGGGCCAGGGCGTCGTAGGTCACCAAGGTCGGAACCAGAAATGTCCCCGCCTCCGCCAGCGCACGAGCCGTCCCCGCGTCGATGAGGTTGCCGTGCTCGACCGAGCGGACACCGGCGGCGATGCAGTTGCGCACCGCCGCCGCCGAGTAGGCGTGCGCAAGGACATACGTGCCGGCGGCGGAGGCCTCGTCGACCGCCGCACGCAGCTCGTCGACCGAGTACTGCGTCGTGTCCAGCTCGTCGGTGGGCGACATCGCGCCGCCGCTGGCCATGACCTTGATCTGATGCGCGCCCGTGCGCAGCTGTTCACGCACCGCCTTGCGCACCTCGTCCACGCCGTCGGCCACCACCGAGCGCATGCCGACTGCCGGGCAGTACACCGCCGGGGCGGCGTGCTCGGTGCGACGGCGAGGATCGCCGTGCCCGCCGGTCTGCGAGACCGGTGCCCCGCTGACCAGGAGGCGCGGCCCGTGCACCAGCCCTTCCTCGACGGCGTCGGCGAAACCGCGGTCGGCTCCACCGGCATCACGGACCGTCGTGAAGCCTTGCGCCAGCGTCTGGGTCAGCAGTCGTGCGGTGTGCAGCGCGGCCAGCGATGGCGGGTAGGCGCGGTGCTGTTCGAGGATGTTGACGTCGATGGCGGCGGCGTGGACGTGGGCGTCGATCAGTCCGGGAAGCAGCGTGCGCCCGGTGCAATCCACGGTCTCGGCCGCCTGCCCACGGTAGGGCCGATCTGCGGACGTGACCTCGGCGATGCGGTCGCCCTTGACGACGACGGTGGCGTGCTCGCGGGGCTGGGCGCCGGCGCCGTCGACCAGCGTGGCGTTGGTGAAGACGGTGATGGTGTCCGGCATGGTCAGCGGGTTCCCACGACGATCAGGCGCCGGCTGTCCATCGTCAGCTCCGATCCACCTTCGCCGCAGAGGGCTGTTGAGGAGAACCCCGCCTGGTGCAGCCAGTCACGCCACTCCGGGCCTGTCAAGGTGCGCACGAAGTAGTGCAAGGTCCGCGACCGTCCGTCGCGCAGGATCGTACGCTCGTTGATGGTCCGGCCGGTGGCGGCATCGTAGTCGTGCTGGTCGATCATCCAGTCGCCGTCGCGGCGCAGGGAGAACTCCTCCTGCCAGTTGCGCACCATCGACAGCAGGTGGTGCTGATCGGCGTAGAGCATGCCGCCTGGGCGCAGCACGCGGGCCGCCTCGCGTAGGACGGCGCGGTTGCCCTCGTCATCGAAGTACCCGAAGGCGGTGAAGACGCAGACGATCCGGTCGAAGCTGGCGTCGGCGAACGGCAGGTCGCGCATGTCGCCGTGCACGTAGTCCACGGTCACGCCGGCCGTGTCGGCGTCAGCGCGGGCTCGGTCCACAAACACCGCCGACGCGTCGAGGCCGGTCACCTGGCAGCCGGCAGCCGCCAGGCGGTTGGCGATCCGTCCGTGCCCGCAGGCCAGGTCGAGCACCGCCATTCCGGGTCGCAGCTCCAGGAGCTCGGAGAGCGTGGCGACGGTGGCGTCGCTGCGCTCGTCGTTGAGCATCGGCTCGTAGAAGTGCAGGTAGTCGGCGTCGAACAGCTCGTCGAAGTCGAACGGCGGGGTCTGGTCCACCAGCGGCTCCTTCACAAGTTCGGGTATGGCCAGCGTGGACGAGCGTAGGCTCGGCTTGTTCGGCGCGCGGGTGCGCCGGACGCGGGAGGTCGATGAGCCATGAGGACTCGATCGAGTGCTCCAGCTACCGGGCGTCGGTGGTGACGGCGAGGGATTCCGGGTCCGGCATGGCCACGGGGCGCCGCCAGCACCTTTTGTACAGCGAGATCACCTGGACCTACACCAACGGCGGTGTCAGCGCGTCGGACTCCGCTCGAGGCGTCCGCTAGCAGGTCGCGTGTTCGGGCGTTCAGGCGGGCGCCTCGCCGGGGTGGTCGACCGCGGGAGCGACGGCTGAGGGCCGGCCCTTGCGCCCGCGCACCGTCAGGAAGGCGGTGGCCGCCGAGACGAAGCACAATCCCGCCGCCAGCAGCATCGCCCGGCGAAATGTTGGCGTCGTCACCTGCCCGCCGCTGATACCGGCCGCCAGCGGCAACAGCGCCACGGCCAGCAACCCGGCGAGCCGGGCGAAGACGTTGTTGACCCCGGAGGCGATGCCGGCGTGGCGCGTCGCCACCGACGTGATGGCCGTCGTCGTCAGCGGGGCGACGGTGATGGACATGCCCAACCCGAAGACGACTACGCCGGGGGCGACGCTTGTCACATAGCTGCCGCCAGCAGCGACGCGCGACAGCAGCGCCAGCCCGCAACCCGCGACGAGGGGTCCGACGGTCATCGGCACGCGCGGGCCAAGCCGCCGGCTGACCTCGCCGGCCGTTGGCGACAGCGTCACCAGCAAGACCGTCACGGGCAGGAAGGCGGCTCCGGCTGCCAGCGCCGAATAACCCAGCTGCTGCTGCAACTGGAGCACGGCCAGGAACAGCGCGCCCGAAAGTGCCGCGTACAGGGCAAGCGTGACCCCGTTGGCGGCGGAGAACTCCCGGGATGAGAAGATGTCCAGTGGCAACATCGGCTGGCGGCTGCGCACTTCGACCACGGCGAAGGCGACCAGGCTGAACAGCCCCGTAGCGGCGGCGGTGACGACCAGCGCGTCGGTGTAGCCGCGCACCGGTCCCTCGATCAGGGCGAACACTAATCCCGCCAGGCCAAGCGCCGCGGTCGCCGCGCCGGCGACGTCCGGTTTGCGGATCTGCTGCTCGGCGTCGCGCGACTCGGGCATGTGGCGCAACGAGGCGTAGGCCACGACGACCGCCAGCGGCAGGTTGAGCAGGAAGACCAACCGCCAGGACACCGCGTCGACCAGGTAGCCGCCGAGAAACGGCCCCACGGCCGTTGACACTCCCGACAGCCCGGACCAGGCGCCGATCGCCTTGGCACGGTCGTCGGGATGGAAGACCGCCGAGATGATCGCCAGGCTGCCAGGCACCATCAGTGCGGCTCCTGTGCCTTGCAGCGCACGGGCGGCGATGAGCGCACCGGTCGTGGGCGCCAACCCGCAGGCCAGCGACGCCAGCGTGAACCCCGCGAGCCCGAGCACGAAGATGCGCCGGCGCCCGTACAGATCGCCCAGCGACCCTCCCAGCAGCAGCAGCGACGACAGGGTCAGCAGGTAGCCGTCCAGCGTCCACTGCAACCCGGAGAAGCCGGCGTTCAGCTCCCGGTCGATGGCTGGCAGGGCTACGTTGACCACGGTGGAGTCCAGAAAGGCCATGCCTGACCCAAGCGCGGTGGCCAGGATCACCCAGCGGGCCGCGGCGGTGCCGTAGCGGATACCGATGGGCGGGGTCATGGTCAACCCCTTCCCGCATGTCGCGGGTCGCAGATAGAAGGGTAGGTCACGATAACGTGACCAAGGCTTCTAGTTGCGATCAGACGTAGCCGCGCAGGTGCGCGGCCTCGGCCACGCGCTCCACGGCGATGGAGAACCCAGCCCGTCGCAGGTCTGTCCCATTCGCCGAAGCGTAGTTGCGCACCTGCCCGTAGGCGTTGCGCATGTGCTTGCCGAGCTCGTCGTTGACGCGCTGCTCTTCCCACTGGAACTGCTGGATGTTCTGCGTCCACTCGAAGTAGGAGACCGTCACACCGCCGGCGTTGACCAGGATGTCAGGCAGGACCGTGACGCCGTTGTCGACCAGGATCCGGTCGGCCACCGGTGTGACGGGGTGGTTGGCGGCCTCGACCACCATGGTCGCCTTGACCCGGTCGGCGTTGGTCTCGCGGATGACGCCACCCAGCGCCGCGGGAACAAGGATGTCGACGTCGAGCTCCAACAGCTCGTCGTTGCCGAGGTCCTCGCCGGTCCCCACCACTGAGCCGGTCTCGCGCTGGTGGGCCAACAGCTTCTCGATGTCGAAGCCTCCACCGTTGTGGACCCCACCCATGACGTCGGAGACGGCGACGACCTTGTAGCCCTGCTCGGCGGCCAGTCGCGCGGTCCACGAGCCGACGTTGCCAAAGCCCTGGATGGCCACGGTGAGGTCCTCTGGCCGCTTGCCCGCGTCGCGGACCGCCTCGTCGAGCACCATGATCACGCCGCGCCCGGTTGCGGCCTCGCGACCAAGTGACCCCCCGAGGGCGACCGGCTTGCCGGTGACGATCCCGGGCGAGTGCCCGGCACGCTGGCCGTAGGCGTCCATCATCCAGGCCATCGTCTGAGCGTTGGTGTTCATGTCAGGGGCCATGATGTCGCGGTTCACCCCGACGATGTAGGAGACCTGAGCCATGAAGCGCCGCGTCATGCGCTCGAGTTCAGCGGCACTGAGGTTGGTGGGGTCGACGGTGATGCCACCCTTCGCCCCGCCGAAGGGCACCTCGACCAGCGCGGTCTTCCAGGTCATCAGCGCGGCCAGGGCGCGGACCTCGTCCAGGTCGGCGTGCGGGTGGTAGCGCACCCCGCCCTTGTACGGCCCTCGAGCGCCGTTGTGCTGCACGCGGTAGCCGAACAGCGTCTCGACCGTACCGTCGTCGTGGCGCAGGGGAATCTGCACGCGGATCTCGCGGTACGTGCTGGCCAGTACGGCCCGGGTCTGGTCGTCCAATCCGATGCGGTCGGCGACCTGGTGGAAGTACCAGGTGACCGACTCGAACGGGGTCATGTCGTCACGAAGCTCGCTCATCGCTCGTCCCCTTTCTCAGGCTGGGGGACACCTTCCCCCGAGCGGGACGGCGCAAGCCGTGCCGGGACTATTCTCGCCGTCGTCGATGCCGCCGAAGCCAAGGCCATCATGATCGGCGACCACCGCCAGCTCGGAGCGGGTAGACAACCGGGCTTCCCCGATGCTGGCGCACCGGCGTCCTAGTGTGGCGTCGCGGCCCGTCGGACGACTCGCTGGTTGGACCAGCTTCTCCCGATCAACGTGCTTCAAGGAGCCTGGAGTGAATCAAGCCGGCAGCATCATTCCCGTCGAAGGCGTGGTCCAAGGTGAGAACCTTGCGGTCATGAGACAGTTGCCCTCGGAGAGCATCGATCTCATCTACATCGACCCACCCTTCGGCACAGGTCAAGTTCGTCGTCTGCAGTCGATTCGGACGGGCACTGGCGACAAGGTACGCAACGGGTTCGGTGGGCGAACCTACAACTTCGAAGTGGTCTCGGCGCACAACTACCGCGATGATATGCCCATCGAGGAGTACCTCGGCTTCCTCTACACACGATTGGTGGAGATGCATCGCCTGTTGACACACGACGGATCCCTGTATCTGCATCTGGATTTCCACACCGTTCACTTCGCTCGCTTGATGCTCGATGAGATCTTCGGTCCGGAGCGCTTCCTCAACGAGATCATTTGGGCGTACGACTACGGCGGGCGGGCGCGTGATAGATGGGCTCGCAAGCACGACAACATCCTCTGGTACACGAAGTCGGATAGGTGGAGCTTCAACCGCGAGGAGATCGACCGTATCCCGTACCTGGCGCCCGGAATGGTCGGCGCGGAGAAAGCCGCCCGTGGAAAGCTGCCGACGGATACCTGGTGGATGACAATCGTCCCGACCAACAGCAAAGAGCGCACCGGCTATCCGACCCAAAAGCCCGTCAAGCTGCTGGAGCGAATCGTCCGGGCATCAAGCGACCCAGGCGAACTGGTGGCTGACTTCTTCGGCGGAAGCGGCACCACCGGCGTGGCGGCCAAGCGCCTCGGGAGGCGCTTCATCTTGGTCGATGAGAACCCCGTAGCCATCCAGATCGCAGAGAAGCGTCTCGCCGCTGAAGCCGAGCCAAGCCCATCGCTGTTCGAGGACGCTGGCTAGAAGTGCTCGCGAGGGACGGGTGAGCGACCACTTTGGAATCAGCGGAGGCGGTCGCAGCGCCGAGGAACTTTTCCGGCAGATGACGGGAGCGGCGCCGGCCGAGAAGGCTGCCCAAGGCGACGCGCTTCTCGAGGGTCACCCAGTCGAGGTGAAGCGTGCAACGAGTCCCACGCTCAACCGGTTCGCGCCGTGAAGTACCTGCCGCTCGTCGTGCACGACGCGCCGACAGATGAATGGTATGTAGTTCCAGCTCACGTAGTGATTGCGGGGGTCAGTCAGAAGCGGCGCGGCCAACACACCGAGAACCCGTTCGAGTCAGCGACTCTCAGCTTGAACAACCTCCGCCCGTGGAAGGTCGAGGATCCGCACCGCCTGAGGAAAGCCACCCTTGAAGCCATCGCTGCGAGCGAAAGATACCCCAACTGCGATCGGCCATGGAGGACGTCTTACGGGAGTCGAGGGATCTGGCGGGCGCCTCGCTCGAGCGTGTCCGGGACCTGCTTCAGAAGCTCGGCCTCGGTACCTGATCGATGTCGGAGGACTCGGCCCTACCGAACCGGGGCCAACGTCCTGCTCCCGGGTATGGCTGGAGGAAGCGACCCCCGAGCTGCTCACCAATCCGGATCACTCTGTTTGACATGATGAAGGAATGACGGCGGGCCGCTAGCCTTCAGTCGTCGTGGGCGGGGCTATTCCTTGCGGTTGCGGAACTTTGACTTGAGGTAGTCACGGTTCATGCGGGCGATGAAGTCGATGGAGATGTTCTTGGGACAGGCGATCTCGCACTCCGCGTGGTTGCTGCAGGAGCCGAAGTACTCCTCCATCACGTCGACCATGTTCTGCGCGCGCTGGTAGCGCTCGGGCTGGCCCTGCGGCAACAGGTTGAGGTGGCCGATCTTGGCCCCCGTGAACAGGCTGGCGGCGCCGTTGGGGCAGGCGGCAACGCACGCGCCGCAACCGATGCAGGCCGCGGCGTCCATCGACAGGTCGGCGTCCTCCTTTGGCACGGGGATGAGGTTGGCGTCCGGGGCGCTGCCCGTCGGCACGGTGATGTAGCCGCCGGCCTCCACGATGCGGTCAAGGGCGCCGCGGTCGACGACGAGGTCTTTGACGATCGGAAAGGCCGCCGCCCGGAACGGCTCCACCACGATCTCGTCACCGTCGGAGTACTGGCGCATGTGCAGCTGGCAGGTGGCCGTCCCGCGTTGGGGTCCGTGGGCTTGGCCGTCGATCATGATCCCACAGGAGCCGCAGATGCCCTCCCGACAGTCGCTGTCGAAGGCGATCGGCTCCTTGCCATCAGCGATCAGCTGCTCGTTGAGCGTGTCCAGCATCTCCAAAAACGACATGCCCTCGTTGACGTCGGCGGTCTGGTAGGTCTCGAAGCCGCCGGGGGCGTCGGGGCCGGCCTGCCGCCAGACCCGCAGGGTGAGATCCATCTACTTGTAGCTCCTCTGCGCCAGCTTGACGTACTCGAAGCTCAGGTCTTCCTTGTGCAGCGTGGCGGGTCGCCCTCGGCCGGCGAACTCCCACGCGGCGACGTAGGAGAATCCGTCGTCGTCGCGCAGAGCCTCGCCTTCTTCGGTCTGGTGTTCCTCGCGGAAGTGGCCACCGCACGACTCCTCGCGGTGCAGCGCATCGACGCACATCAGCTCGGCGAGTTCGAAAAAGTCCGCCACGCGTCCAGCCTTCTCCAGCGACTGGTTGAGGCTTTCGTTCTCGCCGAGGACGCGGACGTCGGTGAGGAACTCCTCGCGCAGGGCTGGGATCTCCGACAGCGCTTTCTCCAGGCCCGGTCGGCTGCGGGCCATGCCGCAGTAGTCCCACATGATCTTGCCGAGCTCGCGGTGGAACCAGTCGACCGAGCGGGTGCCTCGCACGGCCAGCATGCCCTCGACCCGTCCGCGCACGTCGGCCTCGGCTTCGCGGAATGCGTCGTGGTCGGCGGGCGGCAGCTGCTCGCCGAGCAGGGGCGCGAGGTAGTCGCCGATGGTGTAGGGCAGCACGAAGTAGCCGTCGGCAAGCCCTTGCATGAGCGCACTGGCCCCAAGGCGGTTGGCGCCGTGGTCGGAGAAGTTGGCCTCGCCGATGGCGTACAGCCCAGGGATCGTGGTGGACAGGTTGTAGTCGACCCACAGCCCGCCCATCGTGTAGTGGGGGGCGGGATAGATGCGCATCGGAATCTGGTACGGGTCTTCACCGGTGATGCGCTCGTACATCTCGAACAGGTTGCCGTAGCGCGAGCTGATGGCGCCCGACCCCAGCCGATCAATGGCATTGTTGAAATCGAGGTAGACGCCGTTGTGGCGTTCTCCGACGCCCTTGCCCTCGTCGATCATCATCTTGGCGTTGCGCGAGGCGACGTCGCGCGGAACCAGATTGCCGAAGGCCGGGTAGCGGCGTTCCAAGTAGTAGTCACGCTCGTCGACGGGGATTTGGTCGGGGGAGCGGTCGTCGTCGGGGTTGGCCGGCACCCAGATGCGCCCATCGTTGCGTAGCGACTCGCTCATCAGCGTGAGCTTGGACTGGTGCTCGTCGGACTGCGGAATGCAGGTGGGATGGATCTGGGTGTAGCAGGGGTTGGCGAACAACGCGCCCTTGCGATGCGCGCGCCAGATGGCCGTAACGTTGCTGTTCTTGGCGTTGGTGGACAGGTAGAAGACGTTGCTGTACCCGCCTGTGGCCAGCACCACCGCATGGCCAGCGTGGGACGTGACCTCGCCGGTGAGCAGGTCGCGCACCACGACGCCGACGGCTCGTCCGTCCACCATGACGATGTCGAGCATCTCGCTGCGGTTGTACAGCTGCACCGCACCCGTTTGGACTTGGTGCTCCATCGCCTGGTACGCGCCGAGCAGCAGTTGCTGGCCCGTCTGACCCCGCGCGTAGAAGGTGCGCGACACCTGCGCACCGCCGAACGAGCGGTTGTCCAGCAGGCCGCCGTACTCGCGGGCGAAGGGCACACCCTGCGCCGCGCACTGGTCGATGATCTCGTTGCTGACCTGCGCCAGGCGGTAGACGTTAGCCTCGCGGGAACGGTAGTCGCCGCCCTTGACGGTGTCGTAGAAGAGCCGGTAGACGCTGTCGCCGTCGTTGCGGTAGTTCTTGGCGGCGTTGATCCCTCCCTGCGCGGCGATGCTGTGCGCTCGGCGCGGTGAGTCGTGGAAGGTGAACGCCTTGACCTGGTAGCCCAGCTCACCCAGCGTGGCTGCCGCGGAGGCCCCCGCCAGCCCCGTGCCGATGATGATGACGGTGAAGCGGCGCTTGTTGTTGGGATTGACCAGCTTCATGTCGAAGCGATGCTGGTCCCACATGTCCTGGATCGGGCCGGCGGGGACCTTGGCGTCGAGTTCCATGGGGCGTGCGCTTCCTGTCAGGAGACGATGCCGGTGACGACGGCGATCGGGAACGTGACGTTCCCCACAGTGATGAGCAACGCGAAGGCAACGGCGAAGTAGCGCCGCCAGTGGTTGAAGCGCCGGTTGTTCCAGCCCATCGATTGGAACAAGCTCCAGGTGCCGTGATACAGGTGCAGGCCGAGGGCGAGGTTGGCGATCACGTAGATGATGGCCACGGGCACGCGCTGGAAGCTGGCGACCATGTTGGCATAGACGTCGCCCTTGACGAAGTCGGGGTTGGCGTTGCCCCAAGTCAGGTCCATCAGGTGGAACACCACGAACAGCAGGACGATGACCCCCGTCCAGCGCATGGTGCGACTGGCGAAGTTGGCCGCGACGTAGTCACGCCGGGAGGCGTAGCCCACCGGCCGCGCCGCTCGGTTCATCAGCGTCAGCGAGTAGGCGGCGTGGATGTGGAACACGAAAGCCGCGATCAGCGCCGTGCGCATCAGCCACAGCAGGACCGTGCGCGGAAAGGCAGGTTCACCCAGCTCGCGAAGCCACTCACCGTAGGTGTTGATCGCCTCCGGCCCCAGGTACAGCTTGAGGTTGCCGACCATGTGCGCCAGCACGTACCCCATCAAGATGATGCCGGTGATGGCCATCACGTACTTCTTGCCGACTCCCGAGGCATAGAAGTCCAGCAGCCAGTTGCGGTTGCGGGGCGCTCGCGGCAACGCCCGGCGAGAACCGGTGCGGGTTCCGGGGACCGACATCCTGGTCTTCGGTGTCGTCGACATTCCTGGCGCTCCTGACCAGACCTGGCCGCCGTCGACCCCCGCGGCGGAGTTACGCTGCCCTCTCAACCGGAGCCTACCAGCGCCTTTCCGGAACTACCTGGTGCGCTGCCACCTTCGGCTACTTCAGCGCCCGGGAACCCCGGCGCCACCCGACGACGAGGAACGCGATGCCCGGCCAGCCCGACCACGACGCGCCGCTCACCACCGCCGG
>JALZLC010000046.1 GCA_030858885.1 Actinomycetota bacterium | reverse complement strand
GAAGCCGACCTTCTGCAGCACCGTGGCCAGCACCTTGGCGAGGGCCTTGGCGATGAAGTAGCCGATCAACAGGATCAGCAGGAACCCGACCAGCTTCGGCAAAAACTCCAGGGTCGAACTCAGCGCTCCCTGCACCGACGCCCCAACATCAACCTGCGCGACATACATCGAAACGACTCCTTAAATCGGCTTGTGCGACGGATGTGAACTGGCGGGCCCGGCGGGGCGAGATGCGGGCCCCGGTCCTGACACCCACACCCGTAGATACGCCTTCGGGGGCTCGTCATTACGCAAGAATCTTCGAAGCATCTGGGTGGCGATAGGCTCACCGTCCGGGGGAAGACCGCCCGCAACCTCACCCACGGACGGACCTGTGGCGCAAGACGATGTTGTTGCGCTGACGCCGCTTATCCGGCGCGTGGTTGCCGCGCGCGTCCACGACGACGAGGCCGTCGCGGATCTGACCCAGGAGACGATCACCCGGATCATGCAGGTGCGCGGGCGCCTGCAGGATGACGCGGTCACTGGCTACGCCATCGTCACCGCCCGCAACCTGGTGGTGTCGCACGCCCGTGCCGAGCGTCGCCGTCAGCGCTACGCCCCTCGGCTGGTCGAGCACCGCCTGCCCGCGAGTCCGGAGGACGAGGTGGTGTCGTCCGAGGAGCGTGCCGCCGTCCGAGCCGCGCTGCAGACCCTGTCGCCCCGCGACCGCCACGCCATCATCGCCCACGAGGTGACCGGCACCGGTACCGCCGAACTGGCTGACCAACAGGACTCCACGCCAGGGGCCGTGGCGGTGCGCATGGCTCGCAGCCGCGGCAAGCTGCGGGTCGAGTACCTACTGGCGATCGGACGGGTGCAACTGCCCACCGCACGCTGCAAGCCGGTGCTGTTCGCCCTGTCGGCCGGTGACACGCGACGTCAGGAGGCGCTCAACGCGGGGGCGCACGTGCTGACGTGCGCGGTGTGCGCCGACCTCAGTTCGGCCCTGCTACGCCGGCGGATCCCGGCCGCCAGCTGGTTTCCTCCCGGCTTGGTGTCTGCCTGGGAGTTCATCACCGACCTCGTCCGCCGGCACCCGGCCCAGTCGGCGACCGCGGCCACGGCAGCGGCAGCGCTGGCAACGGCCTTCACCTTGCTGCCGCCGGAACCAGCGCGCCCCTCGGCCCCGCCTGTGGCGCAGCCGCAGCCCGTGTCGACCCAACCCGCCGCGGCGTGCGCTGCGGGGTCACCAGGCTCAACCTCGGGGGAGCCGGTGGTGTTGGACAACCGCCTTCTGGCCGGGATGGGACGTGCCGAAGCAGAGCGCCTCGCCGGTTGCACGGTTCGCGGTGAGCGGATGATCGTCCGGTCGGTCGCTGCCGACGAGGGGTTCTGGGTCAGCGCCAGTCCCGGTGGCCCCCGACTGTGGGTGCAGCTGAGTCGTCGCCGGGGTGAATCAGGCAGGCACGTGGAGTCGGGCCAGCGGCTGTCCTTCGAGGGCGTCGTGCGCCCGCACGGGCCCGGTTTCGCCCGCCGGGTGGGTGTGACCGGGCCCGAGGACACCGACGAGCTGCGCCGGCTCGGTCATCACCTGGTCGTGCGCGCGGGCGATCTGCGCAACTGAGGCCTCCTGCCCTTCGCCAGCAGGACCACCGCGCTGATCACCACGCCAGCCGCGATTGGGATGACCGCGGCGCCGGCAAGCAGCGCCTGCGCTCCCACGCTTTCCAACAGCTGACCGGTGATGCTCTGACCGATCCCCGCTCCCACCAGGATCATCGCGGTGAAGACCGCAAAGCCCTCGCCGAGGCGGCTGGCGGGGATCGTGTCCTGCAGTCGCAGTGAGCCAAGGGCGTTCAGCGGGGCGATGGGCGCGCCGGCCAGAAACAGCAGCACGCCGAGAGACAGACGGCCGCCGGTGGCAGCGAGGGCCCCGAACAGCATCCCCATCGCCAGCAGCAGGCCGACGGCAACGCGCGCCTGATACCTGCGGTGATCGCGTCGGACCGCCGCCAGCAACCCGCCCACGGCGCTGCCGCCTGCGGTCAACGCCAGCAAGGGACCTGCCGACGCCGCTGCCATGCCAAGCTCGGTCGAGCGGGCCGGCAAGGCCGACTCCAAGAGTCCGAGGGCCGCGCCCATGGCGAGCGCCAACAGGTAGACGGCAGGGGCTCCGGCTGTCCGCCACGGCGCGGCGGCGGCCCGCTCGGGATGCGCTGAGACGGGCGGGAGGGTGGCGGTCAGCAGCGCTGACGCGACGCTGGCGGCCGCCATCGCCAGCAGGACACACACCGGGCCGACCACCAGCGCCAGGATGCCGGCGAGGCTGGGGCCGGCGACGAAGGCGATCTCGATCAGCACCGCCTCCAGCGTGTTGGCCTGCGGGAGGTCCGCAGCGGAGACGACGGACACCAGCAGCGCCCGGAATCCACCCGACAGGGCCGCGGACGTCACTCCCTGCGCCGCCGCGAGCCCGAACAGCACCAACAACGGCGCGCCCAGCACCACCGCGGCGGCTTGGGCGGCGAGGACGGCCGCGGTCAGCAGGGCGGCGTTGCGAAGCCCGACGCGCAGGCCACCGCTGTCGAGCTGGCGCCCCCGCAGCGGCGCCGCGATGCCCGCGGTGATGGTGGCCACGCCGGCCAGCTGCGCGCCGACCGCCAGCGAGCCGGCCACCTGCTCGCCGACGAGCACCAACGCCAGCAGCGTCATTGTCAGCGGCAGGCGCCCCAGCAGCGAGGCCAGTGTCCAACGTCGCCACAACGGCTGGCGGACGAGTCCGCCCAGCCCGGTGCTCATACCCCCGCGGCGGCCAGAAAGGCTTCGGCCTGCGCGTTCAGGCGGACCTTGGCGCGTGCCCGGGCCGCGCTGACCGGCTCGTCGGTAGCCACCGGTTCCACGGTCTCGAAATAGAACTTGAGCAGCGGCTCGGTGCCACTGGGCCGGACCTGCAGCCGCGAACCGTCGACCAGGGTCAACGCGACCAGGTCCGTCGGCGGCGTGGACAGTGCCTGCACCCGTCCGTCACCCAGAGCGCGGGTTCCGGCGGCATGGTCGGCAACCGAGGTGACCGCGACGCCGGCGAGGTCAGCGGGAGGGTCCTTTCGCAGCCGCAGCAGGGCGGCGGTGACGATGGTGTCGGCCTGCGGACCCTCCAGGCGCAGGGAGCGCCCTTCCGTCAGGTGCAGCCCGTGGCGGCGTGCCAGCTCGTCCAGGGCGGTGGCGACGTCGCGCCCCTGCGCCTTGAACGCTGCGGCCATGTCAGCCAGCACCAGCGCCGCGGACAGGCCGTCCTTGTCCAGCACCGCGGTGCCGCACATCACCCCGAGTGCCTGCTCGTAGGCCAGCACCATCCGCC
>JALZLC010000019.1 GCA_030858885.1 Actinomycetota bacterium | reverse complement strand
GCTCGGGATGGGCATCGCACACCTCGGTGAGCGGGACCACCCCCCGGGTCACCTCGCGGACCAGCGCACGGCGGGCGATGCGGTAGTCGATCACGCCTCTCATGGCGTTGTGGAGTGTAGGTCGGCGCGACCGGCGGTGGCGGCCCCTGGGCCGCGCCCTCGAGATGGGGTTCCGAGGGTTGCCGTGGCCATCATTCGATGTAGCATGGCGCTATATCGCTCAGATACATCGTCCCGTTACATCGTTCCGTTACATCGTCCCGTTACATCGCCCCGCCATATCGATGCTTCGCCGCTCACTCCACAACACCGATACCAGGACCGCACTACGATGCTCGAGCTCGCCATCCTCGGCCTGTTGAAAGAACGGGCCATGCACGGCTACGAACTGCGCAAGCAGCTCGCACACAAGCTCGGCTTCTTCTGGACCGTGTCCTACGGCGCCCTCTACCCCGCGCTGCGCAAGCTGGAGAAGCGCGGCGCGGTCGAGAAGTTCTTCCCCGCCGAGCAGACCACCCGCCGCAAGCAGGTCTACCGCATCACCGCCGGGGGGGAAGCCGAGTTCCTGGAGCTGCTGACCGAGGGCGCCCACTCGACGTGGGAAGAGGACAAGTTCCCGCTGCGCTTGGCCTTCTTCCGCTACCTCAAGCCGGAGACGCGGCTGCGGCTGCTGGAGCGGCGCAAGGCCTACCTGGAAGACAAGCTCGACGAGGGCCGGCGCTCGCTGACGCAGGCCAAGCGCGGCTCCACCGACAGCTACACCCTGTCGCTGGTGCGCCACGGCATGGAGACCACCGAACACGACATCAGCTGGCTGGACACCCTCATCAGCGCTGAGCGCGTCGCCCTGGGTGACCCGCCGATCACACCCGCCCCAGCCGCACCGCAGGACGTCGACGGCGACCATCCGACGACGTTGCAGACCAGCACCGAGTTGCAGCGCAAGTAGACGAAGCCGCTACGACATGGCGGGCGACCGCCGGTTGGCACAAGGAGATCTCGATGGGCAAGGTACGCGTCGCTGTTGTGGGCGTTGGCAACTGCGCCAGCTCGCTGGTCCAGGGGGTGCACTATTACCGCGATGCCGACCCAGCCGAGCGGGTGCCCGGCCTGATGCACGTCGAGCTGGCCGGCTACCACGTCCGTGACCTCGAGTTTGTCGCGGCGTTCGATGTCGACGCCAAGAAGGTCGGACGCGACCTCGCCGAGGCGATCGTGGCGCCACCGAACAACACCATCCAGTTCGCCCAGGTGCCGCCGGTTGGCATCGAGGTGCAGCGCGGTCCGACCCTGGACGGCTTCGGCGAGTACTACCGCGAGATGTGCGAGGAGAGCGACGCCGAGCCCGTTGACGTTGCCGCCGCCCTGCGTGAGGCGCGCGCGGACGTGCTGGTCTCCTACCTGCCGGTCGGCTCGGAGCAGGCCGCGCGGTTCTATGCCCAGGCGGCGTTGGACGCCGGCGTGGGATTCGTCAACTGCCTGCCGGTGTTCATCGCGTCCGATCCCCAATGGGCGCAACGCTTCACCGAGGCCGGCGTGCCGATCGTCGGCGACGACATCAAGAGCCAGGTCGGCGCCACGATCACCCACCGCATCCTGACGCGGCTGTTCGAGGACCGCGGGGTGACGATCGACCGCACCTACCAGCTGAACTTTGGCGGCAACATGGACTTCATGAACATGCTGGAGCGATCCCGTGTGAGCTCCAAGAAGGTCTCCAAGACCCAGTCGGTCACCAGCCAGATGGGCAACGGCATCGGCAGGGAGAACATCCACATCGGACCCTCGGACCATGTGCCGTGGCTGGATGACCGCAAGTGGGCCTACATCCGAATGGAGGGGCGCAACTTCGGCGACGTGCCGCTCAATCTGGAGCTGAAGCTTGAGGTCTGGGATTCGCCGAACTCCGCCGGTGTGGTGATCGACGCGATCCGCTGCGCCAAGGCCGCCTTGGACCGCGGCATCGGCGGTCCGCTGCTGGGCCCGTCGAGCTACTTCATGAAGTCACCGCCGGCGCAGTTCGCCGACGACCTCTGCCGCCAGATGGTCGAGGACTTCATCGCCGGCACCTCGCCCACAGCGAACGGGTCCGCCCCGCGCGGGTCGCACGCGCAACCCGAGGCTTCCGAGCCGGTGATCGTCGAGCTGCCGGCCTTGGACCCCGAGCGGGCACCTGCCCGGCGCTGACCCGCCTGCAAGCAAGTCAGCACGGCGGCCAGCCGCTGCGCTCAGCTGGCGCGTAGCGACACCACACCCGCCGGTGCACTTCGCGATCCGGCACGGCGCCGTAGTGGCGGCTGTCGGTGGAGTGCGCCGCGTTGTCGCCCAGCACCACCAGGCCGGCGCCCGCAGCCAAGACCCGGCCGGCGGCGACCACCTGCTCACCGGGCAACGCGGCGACACGCTTGACCACCCAGCGATCCGGTTGGGAAGGATCACGGATGACCACGAGGTCGCCGCGACGCAGGCGGCGGGCGGGGCGGACCAGCAGCCGGTCGCCTGGCAGCAGCGTGGGAGCCATGGACAGGCCCTCGACGGCCACCCGCCACGGCCCGCTCGACCAGGCGAAGGCGACGACCGCGAGCGCCACCCACAGGCCGCGTTGCAGCGCCCGGCGCCGAGTTTCCACCACGGCCATATGGATAGAGTAGGCACCACGGATTGCGTACCCCCGCGACCTCCGCAACCCGCCAAAGGAGTCCTCTGCAATGCCTTTCGCCAATCGACTGCTGGGCTTGCTCGACCGGGTCAGCCCGCCCACCACGGTCCATGCCCACTGCGACATCCCGTGTGGCGTCTACGACCCCGAGCAGGCGCGGATCGAGGCCGAGTCCGCCTACAAGATCATCGAGAAGTACCAGGCCTCCGACGACGAGCTGTTCCGTCAGCGCTGCGTCATCGTCAAAGAGGAGCGCACCGAACTCGCCAAGCATCACATCTCGGTGCTGTGGAGCGACCACTTCAAGCCCGAGCACCTCGAACAGTTCCCCAACCTGCACGACGTGTTCTGGCGGGCGCTGAAGCAGTGCTCGGCGGTGAAGCGCTCCGTGGACAGCCAGGACGCGCAGAAGCTGCTCGACCTCATCGACGAGATCGACGCCATGTGGCAGAAGACGGGCGGTCTGGAGACCACCCGCAAGAACGGCCGTCCCCCGGCCTAAGGTCGGCGGTGCAGCACGCAAGGCCTCGCCGGTTGGCGGGGCCTTTGCCATGGGGCTGGCTGAGGGGTTGGCGATGACAACCGAGCCAGTTGACGACGACCTCGCCACCCTCGCCGCCGCGTGCGGCGTGACCACCTCCTACTACGATTACCGGAACCGGCCGGTGGACACCGGAGCCGAGCCGGTCCGCTTGGCCCTGGCAGCGATGGGCGTGGCGGCCGACGAACCTGCGGCCGTCCGAGGCTCGCTCGAACGCTTGCGGAGCCGAGCCGCCGAGCGCCTGCTCGCGCCGAGTGTGGTCATGCGCACCGGCACGGCCGCCACGGTGGCGGTACGGGCTGGGACTGGCGTGGTCGAGGCCGCCGTGCACACCGAGGACGGCTCGGTCCGACGGCTGCCGGCTGGCGAGCCCGACCGCGTGGTGCTGCCGGCCGATCTGCCGACCGGCTATCACCGGCTTGCCGTCGCCGCCGGCTCGGCCGAGGCCTCGGCGCTGTTGGTGACGGCACCCGCACGCTGCCCGCAGCCGCTGGGGGAGCGGCGGGGCTGGGGGTGGATGGCGCAGCTGTACCAGGCTCGCAGCAACAAGTCGTGGGGCATGGGCGACTACGGTGACCTGGCCACGCTGGCCGCCTGGAGCGGCAGCCTCGGCGCCGCGATGCTGTTGGTCAACCCCCTGCACGCCGCGGCCCCGGTGCTGCCGCAGACCGACAGCCCGTACTACCCGTCCAGCCGCCGGTATCGCAGCCCGCTGTACCTGCGCCTGGAGGCCCTGCCAGAGCACGACGCGTTGTCGGTCGCGGCTCGAGCCGAGGTCGCGCGCCTGGCAACCCAAGCGCGTTCGGCAAGCGACAAGGCGACCATCGACCGGGATGCCGTCTTCGTCGCCAAGACCGCCGCGCTCGAGTTGCTGGCCTCCGTGCCACGCTCAGCCGATCGGGACGCCGCCTTCGCCGCATGGCGGCGGGAGCAGGGGCAGGGCGTGGTCGACTTCGGGACGTTCTGCGCCCTCGCCGAGCGGCACGGCACGCCATGGCAGCAGTGGCCCGCTGCCTTGCGGCATCCGCGGGGACCCGCCCTGGCGCAAGTCCGCAGGCAGCTGGCGGCTCGCGTCGAGTTCCACGTCTGGCTGCAGTGGTTGTGCGACACCCAGTTGGCCCAGGCCGACGCGGCGGCGCACGCCAGCGGCATGGCTGTTGGAGTGGTGCACGACCTGGCCGTCGGCGTCGACCCCGGTGGCGCCGACGCGTGGGCGCTGCAGGACGATCTGGCGACGGCAATGACGGTGGGTGCCCCACCTGACAGCTTCAACCAACAAGGCCAGGACTGGCGGCTGCCGCCGCTGCTGCCGGGACGCCTAGCGCCCACCGGCTACGCGCCGTTCCGCGACATGCTGCGTTCGGTCCTGCGACACGCCGGCGGGGTTCGCGTCGACCACATCATGGGGCTGTGGCGGCTGTGGTGGGTCCCAGAAGGCAGACCGGCGTCGGACGGCACCTACGTGCGCTACCCGGCCGAGGAGCTGCTGGCCGTGCTGGCGCTGGAGGCGCATCGTGCCGCTGCGCTGGTCATCGGCGAGGATCTGGGAACCGTCGAGGAGGGCGTCCGCGAGACGCTGGCCGAGCAAGCCATCCTGTCGTCGCGCGTGCTGTACTTCGAGCACGTCGACGACGACGCCGGCCAGCCGCTACTCCCCGCCGCTGACTACGCGCCGCTGGCCCTGACCACGATCACCACCCACGACCTGCCCACCGCCGCCGGCTGGTGGGCCGACGAGGACGTTCGGGTGCAGACCGAACTGGGGCTGTACGGCGCCGCCACCACGCCGTCGGCCGAAGCGGCCCGCAAGGCCGGTGAGCGTGCACAGATGCGCGCCCTGCTGGTCGGCGAGGGACTGGTCGGCCCCGACGCCACGGACGATGAACTGGTCGCCGCGATGCACGCCTTCCTGGCCCGCACGCCGTCCGTACTGGTCGCCACCGGCCTCGGCGATGCGCTGGGCGACCGGCGGCAGCCGAACCTGCCTGGCACCACCGACGAGTACCCCAACTGGCGCCTGCAGCTGGCGCGCTGGCGCGACGGCGCGCCAGAGCCGATCGACCTCGAGGACATCCTCGACGATCCGCGCGTCCTGGCCGTGGCGAAGGCCTTGAACACCCGGGGGCCCGCGATGCTGTCGCCCAGGCGTTGACAACGTCGCGGAACCTGTAGGCCTTGGGGCTCGGCGGGAGTCAGCCCAGCGCTTTCATCACCTGATCTGGACCGCCGAGGTGCAGTTGCACCGCAATCGGATTGAGCTCCACGACTGCCTCCTCGTCGTCGTGTGAGGCAGCCCCCTCCACGCGGTGCGCTACCGGCTCACGTCCACTTGGCCAGCCACAGCTGCTCGCCGAGGTCGGCAAGGTTGTCCAACTCGGCTTCGGCCTCGTCGACGTGGTGCTCCTCGTCGCGCAGGAAGCCTTCGAGGAGGCTTCGCGTGCCAGGGTCGCCCGCGTCGGCGCAGATGCCGATCGCGCGGCGGTACCGCTCGACCGCCCCGACCTCCATGTCGTAGTTGGCGCGGAACTGCTCGATCACCGACTCACCGACCATCACCGTGAACAGCCGCTGCAGATTCGGCACGCCGTCGAGGAACAGAATCCGCTCGATGAGCGTCTCGGCGTGGCGCATCTCGGCGATGGACTCGTCGTAGTAGTCCTTGGCTAGGCGGGTGTAACCCCAGTTGGCCGCCATCTTCGAGGCGATGAAGTACTGGTTGACGGCCGTCAACTCGGCGGTGAGCGCCTCGTTGAGGACCTCGATGACCGCTGGGTTGCCCTGCATGGCTGGGTCCTTTTCGACGGTGAGCGGTCAGCGTACGGCCGACAGGGCGTGTTGCTCTACCAGCCCTTGCTGCAAGGGACAGCCGCGGCACTCACCCAGCAGGCGACTGATCGTGGGGACGCAACCACCGCAGACGCTGCCCGCACCGCAAGCCTGCGCCACGTCGAACTCGTCGCGAGCGCCAGCGTCGATGACCTCGCGCACGGCCGACTCGTGCACGGCTTGGCAGTGGCAGACCAGCAACTCAGGCTCCGCTAGCTCGCTTAAGTAAGGTTGCCTTTATCGTATGCACTCGAGCGGCGGGGCACCAGTCAGCCGTTGGGGTCCTGCTCCCGCGACCAGGCGTCGAGCAGCGCGTAGGCCTGCTCGTCGGTCATGGGGCCGGCGTCCAGGCGCGCCTCCAGCAGCATCTGGCGAGCCTTGCCGATGCTGGGACCCGGTGGCAGACCGAGGTGGCGCATGATCTGCCGGCCATCTAGCTGCGGGCGGATCTTGGCCAGCTCCTCCTCGGCCTCCAGCCGGGCGATGCGGGCCTCCAAGTCGTCCATCGCGCGCTGCAAGCGCCGCGCCTTGGCGCGGTTGCGCGTGGTGACATCGGCACGGGTCAGGCGGTTGAGCCGGCGCAGCTGCTCGGGGCGGCCCGCGTCGCGCACGTAGCGACGCACCGCGGCGTCGGTCCAGGCGTCGTCGGCGTAGCCGTGGAAGCGCAGATGCAGGTAGATCAGCTCGCCGACGTCGGCGATGATGTCGTTGGGGTAGCGCAGCTCACGCAGCCGCTTGTCGGCCATGCGCTTGCCCACCACCTCGTGATGGTGGAAGGTGACCTTCCCGTCAGGGTGGAACTCGCGGGTCGCGGGCTTGCCGATGTCGTGCAGCAGCGCCGCCAACCGCAAGACCAAGTCGTCAGCCGCGCAGCCGTCGACCACCGCCAGGGTGTGGGCGTAGACGTCCTTGTGGTGGTGGAGGGGGTCGTGCTGCATGCGCAGGGCGGGGACCTCCGGCAGGAAGCGGCCAGCCAGCCCGGTGTCGCACAGCAGGTCCATGCCGCGCGCCTGATGCGGTGCGCAGATCAGCTTGTCCAGCTCAGCGCGGATGCGTTCCCGGCTGATCTCGTCGAGGTGGCCCGCCATCGCGGTCGCCGCCTTGCGGGCGGCGTCGTCGGGCTGGGCATCGAGGACCGCGGCGAAACGGGCCATGCGCACCAGCCGCAGCGGATCGTCGGCGAAGCTGTCCTCGGGGGCGACGGGCGTGCGCAGCACCCGTGACCGCAGGTCGGCCAGTCCCCCGAACGGGTCGACGAAGCGATGGTCGGAAAGGCGCACCGCCATCGCGTTGCAGGTGAAGTCGCGCCGCGACAGATCAGTGGTGATGTCGCCTGCGAAGCGCACGTCGGGATGGCGCGAGCCGGGCGAGTACCGGTCAGCCCGGAAGGTGGTGATCTCCAGCTTCCAGCCGGTCCGCGCGGCGCTGATGGTGCCGAAGCGCTCGCCCGCCAGCCAGATGGCGTCTGCCCATCCCGCCACCAGCCGCTTGGTCTCCGACGGCGGCGCCGAGGTGGCGAAGTCCAGGTCGTCCTGGGCGCGCTCGAGGAACGCGTCACGGACGGTGCCGCCCACCAGGTACAGCTCGTGTCCGGCTGCGGTGAAACGGCGGCCCATCTCGTCGGCCACCGGGTAGCGGGCAACGAGACGGCCGAGCTGGCGCTGCTGGGCGGGCGTGAGGTCGGCCATGGCGGCCTCATGCTACGAGGCGGGGTGCTGCGACCTCCCCCGGCGGGTCAGCCCTCCAGGCCGGCGGCGCGGACAGCGATGCGGAAGTCGTGCGGGCTGGTGGCGGCCGACATGGCGTCCCGCAAGGTAACGCTGCCCTCCTGGTAGAGCGCCAGCAGGTGCTGGTCGAAGGTCTGCATCCCGTAGTAGGCACCGTCGACGATCGCGTCTTCGATCTCGCTGGTGCGCGAGGGGTCGACGATCAGCTCGTGGATGCGCGTCGTCATCACCAGGCACTCGATGGCGGCGACTCGGCCCCCGTCAGGCCGTGGCAGCAGCCGCTGGCAGACGATGCCCTTCAGCGAGTTCGCCAGCGACAGGCGTGCCTGGTGCTGCTGATGAGGCGGGAACAGGTCGATGATGCGGTTGATCGTCTCGGTCGCGTTGGTGGTGTGCAAGGTCGACAGCACCAGGTGGCCCGTCTCCGCCGCCTGCAGCGCCGCGCCGACGGTCTCGGTGTCGCGCATCTCGCCGATGAAGATCACATCGGGGTCCTGGCGGGCCACCGACCGCAGCGCCGCGGTGAAGTCGGCGGTGTCCACCCCGACCTCGCGCTGGTCGATGATGGCCAGCTGGTCGGCATGCAGGATCTCGATCGGATCCTCGACGGTGACGATGTGGCAACGCCGCGTGGCATTGATGTGCCCGATCATGGCGGCCGACGTGGTCGTCTTTCCCGACCCGGTGGGGCCGGTGACCAGCACCAACCCACGGTGCTCCTCGGCCAGCTTGCGAACGGCGGGTGGCAGGTTCAGGTCGCCAAAGGACTGCGTGCTGGGCAGGACCCGGCGTAGCACCAAGCCGACCGTCCCCCGCTGCCGAAACGCCGCCACCCGGAAGCGCCCTACCCCGGGCAGCGAGTAGGCCAGGTCGGCTTCGACCCCGTCGGAGAAGCGCTGGAACATCTCCGCCGACATGATGGCGGCCGCGAACCCCTCGGTGTCCTCCGGGCGCAGCAGCGGAAGGTCGTGGACCTCCGAAAGCTCCCCGTCGATGCGCAGGTAGGCGGGGCCAGGCGCCTTCAGGTGCAGGTCCGAGCCGCCCTTGTCGGTGAGCAGGCGCAGGTAGTCGTCGAATCGCACGGGCTTCCTCTGGTCGGTGTCCGCTGTCGTTGTCGGCTGGCGCGCCCCCCGCCTTGATGC
>JALZLC010000365.1 GCA_030858885.1 Actinomycetota bacterium | reverse complement strand
CACCGCCGATTCGCCAGTACCCCAGGTAGTTCTGCGCGTCGGTGGTGGTATTGCTGGCACGCACGACGCCGTCGACGTACAGCCTCATGCCGTCAACGCCCTGGGTGGCGACAAGGTGATGCCAGCGGTTGTCGTTGTAGGCCGCGGGCGTCGAGATGGTGCTCGGGCTACCCGGGTGCGTTCCGAAGACCAGCTGCCCCGAGTTCGTCATGTAGACATGGCGGTCATAGGAGCCACTGTTTGACGTGCTGCTGCCGAACCCGATGAGCTTGCCGCCGGCTCGCGTGTCAGTTCTGAACCACCCCTCGACCGAGTAGCGCCGTGGGTTGTTGAACCGCTGCGGGGCAAGCACCCGCCCGCTGCGTCCGTCGAGCTGCACGGCGCGGTCGCCGGACTCGCTGAGAGCGCCTGGGGACGACCGGGTGGCTCCGCCGGACAGGGTGCCGTGGTTGCTGCCGGCCGCATCGGTCGCGGTGCTCCCGGAGGACTCGTCCAAACGCCAGTACAGCGTCGGCAGATCAGCAAGCACGCGCGACGCGTAGCCCTTGTCGGTCCCGGTCACGGTGACAGTCGCCTGCCCGGACTTGGGGCCGACGTTGTCCTGGGCCACCGCCTGCACCTGGTAGGTGTGGGTCGACCCCGGGGCCAGATCGGTGTCCTCGAACTGCAGGACCGGGCGATCCCATGGGCGTGAGCTTGCCGACTGCTCGTGAATCGGGGTCCGGCCGCCGTCGCGGAAGAGACGATAGGTCAGGGTGCCGTCATCACGGTCCGTGACGGCAGTCCATCGCACCGACACCGTTGCGGTCTTTACGCTTGCGACCTTTGGCGCGATCGGCCGGCCCGGCAGCGTGAGATCGGGGCCAGCCGTGAAGCGGGCGAAGCCCTGCTGACCTTGGCCGTTGATGCCGGAGAACGTGCCGCCCACGAACAGCTGCCGGCCGTCGGTCGCCATCGCCAGGGGTCCGACGCCGCTGCCCTGCATCCCCGGCAGCCAGTCTCCCAGCCCGCCGTTGCTCAGCGACACGCTGAGCAGGTTATAGGTGTCCCGGCTCTCGTAGTCTTCAGGGAAGCCGCCGGCCGTGGAGCAGTCATGGGCGTGCGAGCCCTTGTACAGGTAGCTGCCCACCACCGCGACGGCCTCTGTGGCACCGCGGCAGGTTTCGCGCCAGCGTTCGATGCCGGTCATGGGATCCGCCGCAAAGGTTCCCTCGTAGCAGCCGCTGCCTTTGCCGACGGCGCCGCCATAGATCGTGTCGCCGACTCGCGACAGGCTCGACACGTACGAGCAGCTGGGATGCGTCGCTGCCCATGGGCGGAGTTGGGCGGTGCTGGCGTCTAGTGAGGCAATGGACTGGCGAGCCTGCCCGTTGACGCTGCTGAAGGGCCCGCCGATTACCACCCGGCTGCCGTCGGGCACCGAGGTGATCGCTCGAACCTTTCCGTCCAGCTGTGGCGCCCACGCCTGCAGCTGGCCGTCGGTCGAGATTGCCGCCACTCCCGTGCGTGCCACACCTTTGACCGTGGAGAACCCACCGCCGGCGTATACCGTCGAGCCGATCTCATGGAACGCCCGCACCGGGCCGTTGAAGCCCACCTTCCATGAGGTCAGTTGACCCGTGGCGGTGGAGAACACCGCCGCCTTGCGACGAGAAACCCCATCCACCGACAAGAAATCCCCACCCACGTACAGGCGGTTACCGTCCGGCGACACGTACAGACCCGACACTCTGCGGTCCAGCCGGTGGTCAAAGTCGAGCAGCTCGCCGCTGGACGCGTCGAACGCCGCAAGGTAGCTGCGGGCGACCTCGCTGGTTCCCGGGGCAGCACCGGGCGGGCGCACGGCAGTGAACGAACCACCCAGGTACACCACACCGTTGCCGTACGCCACCGCGGCGACCACGCCGTTGGTCTGCCACGACGAGGCGTGGTTGGCCACCAAGGTGCCGTCGGACGCCGCCGCCGGCCCGCCTGGCGACAGCACAGCGGCCGCGATCACCAACGACATCAGTACGACGACAGGCCTGCGCACCGTTGCTCCCCCTTGAATCCCGTCATGACCGCTCTCGCCTGGCGGTCGTCTGGCCACTTCGACGGAAGTGTCGCCGCGCCGACTACGCAGGGTAACGGGCGGTGAGGCCGGGGAGGGATTATTCCTCGGCGGCGCGGGTCACGGTGTGGACGTGCCACGCCTGCGCCGCTCCGACTGCTCCATGCCCGGCATCACGCGCCGCCGGCGGGGCCGTGGCTTCAGCTACCACTGGGCCGAGACGGGACAGCGCATCTCCGACCCGGAGCTGCTGCAACGCATCAGCGACCTGGT
>JALZLC010000359.1 GCA_030858885.1 Actinomycetota bacterium | reverse complement strand
CGCACTCCCATGTCGCGGATGGCCTGGCGGTGGGGGCCGTGGTCGAAGTCCTCACTGCGGCTGTGCGGTCCCGCCGTACGACCGTAGAAGTCGATCGCCACGGCATGGACGCCCGCCCCCGCCGTTGCCTCGGCCAAGTCGGCGTAGAAGCGCTGCAGCCCGCGGACGTCGGGCAGGATCACGACCCCCGGCGCGTCCTCGGCCGAGGTCGTCGTCAGCTGCGCCGCGAAGCTGTTGCCGTCGGCGGCGGTCAGCGTACGTGGCGTGGAATCGGCGAGCTGCCCGCTGGAGGGCGGGGAGGGAGGTCGGGAGTGGGCGTCGGTGCACATGGGCGGCTCCTAGGGCTCCTCACGTGGGCGGCAGCGCCCCGAGAGATGCAGCGTAGTTAGCAAGGCTATATATCTAGACCACGCCGCGGCGACGAGCCAGCCGGCAAGGAGCGCCATGCCCCCGCACGGACACCGACACCCCACGCCCCCTCGCGGGGTGGCGCGCGTGGCAGAGCTGCCTGAGGAGCGCGCCGCGGCGGCGTGGGACCACCTGTTCCTGGCCGCCGGCATGAAGGAGCGGCTGCTCAGCCAGGCGCTGTTCAGCCTCGCCCACCGCCACCGGCTGCGCTCCGAACGGACCGCGCTGCACGGGCTGCTGGTCCTCGCCGGTCCCCCAGGGACGGGCAAGACCACCACGGCACGCGCGCTGGCATCGATCGCGGCGACCCGCCTCGCCGACCAAGGCGGCACGACACTGGTGGAGATCGATCCCCATGGGCTGCCCAGCGAGATGCTCGGCGAGAGCCAGCGCAATGTCGCCAGGCTCCTTGGCTCGGCCCTGCCGGAGCTCGCTGCGGAGCGCAGGTTCACCATCTGCATCGTCGACGAGATCGAGGCGTTGGCGGTTCGTCGGACCACCGCCTCGTTCGATACCAACCCGGCCGACCTGCACCGTGCGACCGACGCGGTCCTGACCGGCCTCGACGGCATCGCCGCCGACCACCCGCAGCTGCTGATCATTGCCACCACGAACTTTCCGGCGGCCGTCGACGAGGCCGTCTTGTCACGCGCGGACCTGGTGGTGGGGTTCGACCGCCCCGATCACGCCGCAGCCGTGGCGATCCTGCGCGACACCCTCGACGAGCTGGCCGAGTCCTGGCCAGACCTGGCGAGGATCGCCGACGACGAAGCGCGCCTGGCCCAGCTGGCAACGGCCTGCGCCGGACTGGACGGGCGGCGCCTGCGCAAGCTGGTGCTGTCGGCGATCACCTTGCGGCCAGAGACGGCCGTGGACCCTTCGCAGCTCACCTTCGACGACCTGTTCCTCGCCGCCGACGGGGGCGTGGCCGCCGCGGCGCTGCCGTGACATCTCGGCGCGGTGCGTGATCCCATGACGGCTTCGACACCTCGACGGCCTGGGACCAGCGATGAGTCAGGCCCCGATCCGGCGTCCGCCGAGGCCGACTCGACGGGACTGTGGGCGGGTCTGCGCAGCCGCTGGGCGCTGGCTGCCGCATCGACGCTCCTGTACTGGTTCGCGGCGCACTCGCTGCGGCCCCTTGTCACCCTGCGCCTCGACGAGCTGGGCGCGAGTGACGCCAAGACCGGCCTGATCGTGGCCGCCTACTCCTTCGTGTCGCTGTTCGTGGCGCTGCCTGCCGGCCGGGTGGTCGACCGCCTCGGCGTGTTCAGAGTGCTGGGCGCCTCCCTTGTGGGGATGGCGCTGATCGGGATCGGCTATGCGCTGGCCACGACTCCCGACCACATCTTCGTGCTACAGGTCGTCAACGGCGTGGTCGAGCTGTTCGTCTGGTTGGCGCTGCAGGCGATGGTGAGCCACGCCGGTAGCGGCTCCTTCTTGACCCGCCAGCTGTCGCTGTTCTCGCTGGCCTGGGGGATCGGCATCGCCGCCGGCCCGATCCTGGGAGCGGCGGTGTATGCCCGCTACGGGTTCGCCCCGCTCGGCGGGCTCTACGCCGGGCTGTCGCTGCTGGCTCTGGTCGGACTGTTCGTGCCCTCCCAGGGCCTGCGTCAGCATCAGAGCGCGTCAGCTGACCAGCGTTCCTCGGCGGCAACGGTGCGGCGGATCACCACACGCCCGGCGGTGAAGGGCGTGCTCCTGTCCACCTTTGTGGCGCTGTACGTCAACTCGATCAAGATGTCGTTCTACCCGCTGTTCCTCGAGCGAGCCGGCGTGTCGGTGCCGCGCATCGGGGTCCTGCTGTCGGTGATCGGTGTGGCATCACTGGCGGTGCGGGTTCTTCTCCCGGCTGCGCTGCGGCGCTGGGATCCGGGGCGGGTGCTGGTGTGGAGCATGTGGGCGTCGGTCGTGCCCATCACGCTGACGCCCTGGCTGGGCGCCTACTGGGCGTTGGCCGTGGCGGCCGCGCTCATCGGGCTCGGCTACGGCGTCAACCCGCCGGTGACGGTGCAACTGATGGCGTTGCACACCGAGCCGGCGGAGCGCGGCCTTGCGATGGGCCTGCGCGTGACCTCGAACCGTCTGGCACAGGTTGCCCAACCACTGGTGTTCGGGGCGCTGATCTCGACCGTCGGGATGGCGATGGCGTTCCCGGCGTCAGGCGTCCTGCTCGGCGGGTTGACCTTGTGGGCGGGTTCCGAAGCGTCGCGAATGTCGCTCCCGGCGGTCGAGCCGCCCTAGGACCCTTGCGTCTCTCGCGGCCCTTGAGGGTGGGCCCGCGGCGTGGCGCTGGCTTGGCGCATGGCGCTGCGGGCGCGGTCGATGCCGGCGTTGAGCGGGTCGCGCAGCCGGGTCAGCGCCTGCGCGTCGGAGTCATCCAGGTCCGCCGACACCGTGATGAGCAGTTTGCGCAGGTGTTGTCTCGCGTCACTGAAGGCCCGCCGCCCGGACGGGGTGATTCGCACGATCGCCGCTCGCCGGTCGGCTGGGTCGGCCTGCCGTTCGATCCATCCCTGCGTCTCCAGGGTTGCCACCGCCACCGACATCGTCGCCGCACTGACCCCAGTGGACGAGGCCAGCTCGCCGGAGCGGTGTGGCCGCTGGGCCAGTCGCTGCAGGATGCGAAACTGCCGCAACGTCAGGCGTGGCTCATCCCGCGACTCCAGCGCCGAGGTGAGCAGCCGGCCGAGGCGAGGCGCGATCTCCAGCAGCGCGTCCGCCGCGACACCCGGCGCGGTCTCAGCCATCCCGGCGATGGTAGCTGGCGCTGTTCCCGGCACCGCTACGCTGCGGTCCAGCCGCTCGGGCGGCGACGCGGTACGACCGACTCACGAAAAGGCTGACGATGGACGCGGAACAATGGTCGGTGGTGGAGATGGTGCTGGGCACCGAGCTGCTGGCTCGGGTGTGCGGCCCGTTCGACGACGGTTCGCAGGATGCTCGGCTGACGTACCTGGTCCTGGTCGTGCAGGCGTTGCAGCGCACCCACGGGCCGGAAGGGATCCGCGCCTGGTTCCAGACTTCGCCCGGCGAGGGGCAGCCAGCTGCCGTCGAGGTGCTGTCAGGCCGCTGGGACCCACAGGCGCCGGCATCGCAGGCGCTGCTCGACGCGGCGGCGGGGGCGGCATCCTCCTAGGCCGTTGACATCGGACACAACGGTCCTACCATCAGACGAATGCCGATTTGGAGAGGGCCGATGAACAAGTTCCGCGCCGCCATCCTGCTGGCCCCGATGCTGCTGTTACTGGCCTGCGGAGCCCCGCCGACCGCGAGTGCGCCGGAGGGTGAGGGCAGCGAGGCTGCCGCTGAGGAGGCGACGGCCGAAGCCGTCCTGGCCGAGCTGGAGGGGCTCGACGGCGACGCCCGCCGGGAGCGGCTGATCGAGCTGGCCGTGGAGGAGGGCGCGACGGTCACGCTGTACAGCTCGCTCAACGCGCCGATCTTGGATTCGGTGGCCGACGTCTTCGAGGAGGAGACCGGCGTCGCCGTCGACCAGTACCGGGCATCCAGCGAAGCGGTCCGCGACCGCATCCTGCAGGAGGCCCAGGCCGGCTTCCGGGGCGCCGACGTGATCGAGACCAACGGCCCGGAGATGCAGATCCTCGACGAGGAAGGCACGCTGCAGCCCTTCACGTCGCCGCTCCAGGAAGACTTGGGGGAAGGCTCCGTGGCCGGTAACTGGACCGCCACCCGATTCAACATCTTCGTGGTCGCCTGGAACACCGACCTCGTCGCCGAGGGCGAGCAGCCCCAGACCTACGAAGACCTGGCGGATCCGCAATGGGAGGGCCAGCTGGCGATGGAGATCGCCGACGTCGAGTGGTACCGAGCCGTCTGGCAATACCTCGTCGAGGACCAGGGGATGTCCGAGGAGGAGGCCGACGAGCTGTTCGAGCAGATCGCCTCGAACGCCACCTTCCTGTCCGGACACACCACCTTCCGCCAGCTGCTGGTCGCCGGGGAGTACTCGCTGGTGGCCTCCGACTACAGCTACGGCATCGACGCGGCCGCCGACGAGGGGGCTCCCGTGGCTTGGGAACCGCCCGTCGAGCCGCTGTTCGCCAGGGCCAACGGCATCGGGCTGGCCAACGGGGCGCCGAACCCTGCCGCCGCCGTCCTGCTCACCGAGTGGCTGCTGAGCGACGGCCAGGACATCCTGCTGGAGAACTTCATCACGCCCGCGCGAGCCGACCTGCTCGACACCGGTGACGCCGACGTGCGAACCATCGACGTCGCCGAGTACCTCGCCGAGCAGGAGGAGTGGACCCAGCGTTACGAACAGCTCCAGCAGTTCGGCGAGGTGGACGAGGGCTGATCCCCGGCTTCACCCTCCCGGGAGACCGCCGCAGCGGGGCGCCTGTGGCCTCGGCAGGATGGTGGTTGACGAGGAGGGTGCCATGGCCGGTCGGGGTTGGGCACGGGTGCGGGGGTTGCGGCTGGCGTGGGTCGCGGCGTTGCTGGTGGTGCTGAGCGCGCTGCCGGCGGCGGCGCAGGCTGGTCCGATCATCGAGGGAGCCGCCGAGGCGCTGCGCCAGGATCCCGTCTACGTCCACCCGGACGCGGACCTGTCCGCCCAGGACGCCGATGGCATCCGCGAGCAGTTGCGCACAGCCGAGGCCGGTCCGGTCTACATCGCGGTGCTGCCGGCCGAGGCGGCCGACGAGGCCGGCGGCGACGCCGGACAGGTGCTGCGGCTTGTAGGAGAGTCGTTGGGTCGTGGGGGGACCTACGCGGTCGTGGTCGGCGACCAGGTGCGTGCGGGAACGACCGATGGCACACCGTTCAGCCAAGGTGAAGTTCCCGAGGCGGCCACCGACGCGGCCGCCGAAGCCAGCGGCCAGGGCACGGCTGCCGTGCTCGACGCCTTCGTGGGCCGCCTTGCCACCGCCGCCGCCGACACGGGCGGAGGCGAAGGTGCACCAGCTTCGGGTGGCGCCCTTTCGCTGCTGCTGCCGCTGCTCCTCGTCGGCGGAGGAGCGGCGCTGGTGGTGCGCCGCCGCCGTCGACGGCGCGACCAGACCGAGCAGCTGGACGAGGTGCGAGAGGTGGCGCAGGAGGACACCACCTCGCTGGCCAACGATCTGTACGACCTCGACGCCGCGCTGACCATGCCAGACGCCAACGCCGAGGCGAAACAAGACCACGCGCACGGCCTCGTGTGCTACCAGCGCGCCAGCGACCTGCTGCGACGTGCCCAGCGTCCAGACGACCTCGCCGCCGTCACCGAGGCCCTGGAGGAAGGCCGGTTCGCGTTGGCTTGCGCTCGTGCTCGTCTGGAAGGCAGACCGCTGCCCGAGCGGCGTGCCCCCTGCTTCTTCGATCCGGCTCACGGTCCGTCGGTGGGCGACGTCGAGTGGGCGCCTGCCGGTGG
>JALZLC010000346.1 GCA_030858885.1 Actinomycetota bacterium | reverse complement strand
CGCAGGGAGCTGCCGCCACTCTGGGCGGCCGACAGCGTAAAGATCGCCGCCAGCGCCGGCCCGATGCACGGCGTCCACCCGACTCCGAAGACGAAGCCGAGGGGCAACGCGCCAAGCAGGCCCCGGTCGATCGCCGAGTCGGTGATCCGGGCCTCGCGGTTGAGCAGGTCGAACGGCAGCAGGCCGGTGAAGGCCAGGCCGAGCAGCGCCACCAGCAGCCCCATCGCCACCTGCCATGGTCGCGAGCTCAGGGCCACGCTGAGGCTGCCGCCGATCAGCCCCAGCAGGGTGAAGGGGACGGCGAAGCCGAGCGTGAACAACAGGCCGCCGCCCAGCACCCGCGCCCGGTTGCGACTCCCGCGGGCGATCTGCTCGCCCGACAGTCCGGTCATGTAGGCCAGGTAGCCGGGCACCAGCGGCACGACGCAGGGCGAGGCGAACGACACCACCCCGGCCGCGAAGGCCACCACCGCGGCCACCAGCACGTTGGCGCTGGTGATCAGCTCGCGGATCTGGTCGGCCAGCGTCATCCACTGTCTCCGGCGGCATCCTGCCCGACGGACCGCTCGTCCAGCAGGCGGTCAAGGTAGACCGACAGCTGCGGTTCGGTGACCGCACCGGCCAGGCGGACGGCGACGCGGTGATCGGCGTCCAGCACGATCGTCGAAGGCAAGGCCGCGGGGCCGATTCCCCCGAAGTCGGCGGCAATGGCAGCGGCCTCGTCGTACCAGGATTCGTAGGGGACGTCGAGATCGCGTTCGAACGCCTGCGCGTTGGCCCGCCGGTCTTTGACGTTGACCCCGACGACCTGCACGCCCTGGTCGGCGTAGGCCCTGGCCACATTGGCCAGTGCGGGAGCCTCGCGCACGCAGGGGCCGCACCATGACGCCCAGAAGTTGACGACCACAGGGCCGTCATCCAGCTCGCGCAGCGCCAACCGACCGCCGCCGACGGTCTCGGCGTCGACCGCTGGAGCCGGCTGCCGGTCGGTCGGAGCGAGCACCTGCGCGGAGCCGTCCCCCTGGATGAAGCCCTGTGCGCGGCCGTCGTCCTGACGCGCGGCGCAGCCCGGCAGCGCCAGGGCCAGCACGAGCAGTGCGGCGAGGAAGCGCATAGCGCCAGTCTAGGTGGACACCGGACTGCGGCTACCGCCGCCACCGAGTGAGGCTCAGGCGGAACCTGCGCAGCGCTCGCAGCGACCATTCACGGTCAGTTCGACGTTGAGCGTGCGAAACCCGTGGCCGTTGCGAGGTGGTCGCGGACCTGCTCGACGAGATCGCCGACGTGGTGGTCGACCTCACCGCACTGTTCGCACACTACGTGGAAGTGGTCGTCGGGGTGGGCCAGCTCCCAGCGGCCGGCCTCGTCGTCGCCGAGCCGGGACTCGCGCACCAGGTCGAACTCGGAGAACAAGGTCAGCGACCGGTAGACCGACGCGGTGTTGACGCCGGGCTCGTGCTCTCTGACGCGGCTCGCCAGCTGCTCCACCGTGAGATGGCCGGCGGCGTCCTCCAGCGCCTGCCACACCGCCCGGCGCGCCCGGGTGACGCGATGGCGACGCTGCCGCAATACCTCGGCGATGTCTGCGCTCATCACCGCGACAGCGTACGCCGGGCAAAGGCTCGCGACCCGCGCGGCGACGCCAGCAGCGCCACCGTCACCAGCGGATGCCGATGGCCGCTGCCGGCTAATGGGGTCGTAGCGAGGTTGCCACCTCCGGCAGGCTGGTGTCCGAGCCGCCTGACGGGTGAGCACTGCAGCAGGCAGGGCTTCGAGCTCTGCGGTTAGACCGGCCCTAACCGCGACAAGCTCGTCGAAGACCAGGTCAACCGTGTCGGCGTTGATCCGCTCGACACCGACGGCGGCGTCAAGCGAGGCGGACGTCACGAGCCGCGGTCAGCCGCTGGGCCACATCCGTCCAGTCGACGATGTCCCAGAACGCCTTGATGTAGTCGGCCTTATCGAGCGCTGCGCGGAGACCTTATCGCGACTCGGTCGCAGTTGCGATAGCGTCGGTGCAAAGCGTCGCGCTGCGATGGGTGTTGGCTTAGAGCAGAACCGGGAGGAGGCACGCGATGGATGTGACCGACGCCGTGCGGCGGTACTGGGACGCCGACGCCGCCACCTATGATCAGTCGCACGGGGTGGGATCGTCCAGCGAGCGGGCGGCGTGGGCCGCCACGCTCGTCCGCCACCTCCCGCCGCCTCCGGCCCGGGTACTCGACGTGGGCGCTGGTACCGGCTTCCTCAGCCTGGCCGCTGCCCGGCTCGGCTACGAGGTCGTCGCGCTGGACCTGTCCGAGGGCATGCTCGCGCGGCTGTCGGCCGCCGCCGAGTCCGAGCGGCTGGACATCACCGCGGTGACCGGCCCCGCCCACGAGGCACCCGACGGCCCCTTCGACGCCGTTCTGCAACGCCACCTGCTGTGGATGCTACCCGACCCGCACAGGGCGCTGGCAGCCTGGCGCGCCGCCGCGCCCGACGGCCGGCTGGTCGTGTTCGAAAGCGTCTGGGGTGCCGCGGACCGGGCCCAGGAGCACCGGGCGCGCGCCCGTGAGGCCCTGCGCAGGTTGCGGCACGTGCCGTCCGCCCACCACGCCAGCCACGACTCGACCATCCGCGACCACCTCCCATTCGGCCAGGGCATCCATCCCGACACCGTGATCGACGCGGTCGTCGCCGGCGGCTGGCACGCCCCCTGCATGGAACGGCTGCGCGACGTGGAGTGGGCCCGCCTGCTCGCCCTCCCACCGGCCGAACGGCTGCTCGGCGTCACCCCGCAGTACGTCGTCACCGCCACCTGACGGCCTGCCCCCGAAGCGGCTCGGATGGTGGCCAGCCCGGCGATCGCTCCGCCGATCGCTGCGCCGAAGGGCTGCCCGCCCCAGGCGATCATGCGGGCGGTGACATTCACGCGGCTCTGAAGCCGGTCGGGGGTCAGCTGCTGGCGCAGGACGATGCCGTTGCTGATGACCAACACGCCGGTCCCTTGCCGAACGACCAGCAGTAGCAGGCTGAGCGGCAGGCTGGTCGTCAGCGCCACGCCGCCGAGGGCCGGGAAGTTGGCCGTGTAGCCCAGGAGGCTGATGCGCGCAGGGTTGAGCCGCCAGGTGAGCCTTGGCAGCGTGAGCCCGGCGATCAGCGCCCCCACCGAGCCAGCCGAGAACAGCCAGCCGAGTCGAGGGGTCGTCGTCGGCCAGCCCGAGCTGGCGGGCGCCGTAGACGACCAGCAGACCCAGGACGGCGCCGCCGGTCAGGCAGATGCCGTAACGAAGGGCAGGGCGGAGCGGACATCGTCGACCAACGAATGAGCGTCTCGACCATCGAGCTTGGCCAGCTCGGGACGACGACGGATATGGCTCCGCAGTCAGACCTTGATGACCTCGAGGCCCGCGACCTCGACGTAGTCGTGGTCCTGAGTTACGACGGGCACTCCGAGCGACAGCGCGGTTGCCGCGATCCAAGAGTCGTTCACCGGCATGCGTTGGTCGCTGTCGCGTAGGAGCAGTCGGAGCCTCGCCCACGATTCGGATACTCGATCGTCCACAGGCAATGGCTGTAGCGCGAGGGCGGCGGTCAGCGTCCCAAGGCGACGGTCGCGCGTCTCGACGTCGATGGCGGCCAGAACGCCGACGCGCAGCTCTCCGATGGTGATCACCGACACGGCGATCTCGCTCGGAAGTGCGTCGCGGTCGAACGGCCGCCCCGATTCACGTGCAATGAACACCGTGGTGTCGGCAAGCCCCCGATTCACAGCTGTGGCAGGTCGTCAGTCGTATCGGGCGCAAGCCGGCGAAGCTCGTCGCCCAGAACCGCGTCCGCCTGGTGGGGCTGGACTCGCAGCGCGAACTCGTCGCGTGAGAGCCAACGCGGGCGTCGTGAGATCGGCTCGAGGAGCGCGACCGGGCGACCCTCCACGGTGATCGTGACGGTTTCACCGGCCTCGACGCGGTCGAGCAACGCTCTGGTGTTGTTCCGAAGCTCTCGGGATGCGATCTCCGACATGCGACGAGCGTAGCAGATGTGCGACGGTAGTCGTACGCACCATCGGGCCTGGCCGGGCCGCGGCGCGCTTGAGCGGGGTCGCTGTGGGTCAGCACCTTGGTGTTCTGACTGGCCTTGATGAACAGACGCGCGGTGACCTTCTCGGCTTCCACCCGGTCCATCGGCGAGAGGAAGGGCAACTGTTCGGAGCCGTGCCGGTGCAGCAGCAGGGAGCACCGGATGATCGCCCAGGGTCGTGCGGTAGCCCACGTCGTGGACTGCGACGTCCCAGATCACCCCGTCGAACTCGGTGCCGTCCGGCCACCAGCCGGCCGCTTCGTAGACGCGTCGCGCCCGGCTGTTCTCCGGGCGGACCCACAGCACCGCCTGGGTGAAGACGATTGCCCGCAGCGGGGCCGTGGCGGCCCGCAGCAGCCGCCAGCCCAGCCCCTTCCCCCAAGCGTCGGGACCGACGTTGAGCATGCACACCTCACCGGTCGGCTCGGCGAGATCCGACCGGGCGCGATGCACCGGCGATGACGAAGCCGACGACAGCCCCGCCGTCGTTTACGGCGACGAGCCGGATGCTCCAGTGCTCGGGCGGGGCGGCCAGCTGCTGCGCTCATCAGCCCTGTATCTGCGGCACCGACAAGTGCTCCAGGTACTCGTCGGGCTTCATGCCGCGGTAGGCCACCTGCCAGACGCGGACGTGCAGCGTCCCCAGCGCATCGGCGTCTTCGGCAACCGCCGGCCAACCCTTCCCCCCATATCGTGAGCGTTCGCGACTTCCCGCAGGAGCACCTGCGCCGCTTGCTGATCCTCGTGCCGCAGGACGTGTACCTGTTCAACTACCTGTTCAACGTCTCACTGCGGGACAACATCCGCCTCGCGGGGCCTGACGCCTCAGACGCTCAGGTCGAGACCGCCGCGCGCGCGGCGCTGGCCGACGAGTTCATCGCCGGCCTGCCCGACGGCTACGACACCGTGGCGGGGGAACTCGGGGCACGCCTGTCCGGGGGTCAGCGCCAACGCATCGCCATCACCCGCGCGTTCCTGAAGGACGCGCCGATCCTCGTGCTCGACGAGGCGGTCTTCAATCTCGATGCCGCCAGCGAAGCTGAGGTCGCCGCGGCGATGGCCGCCGCCCGCGCCGGCCGGACGACGCTGGTGATCGCACACCGGCTGTCGACCATTCGCGCTGCCGACCGGGTCGTCGTCCTGCAGGACGGGGGCGTCGCCGAGACTGGCACACACGAACAGCTGCTGGCCGGCGACTGACCCTATCGGCGCCTGGCTGGCTCCCAGCTGTCCGGTGTGGTCGGCGGCAGTGACGCGCCACCCACACTGGAAGGCTGACTACCGGCCGGCCGGCACCAGGCGGCCTTCCTCCTCCTGGTCTTCGGAGGTGCGCTCCCGCGCCCGGCGCTCCTTGCCCTCGTCGCGGTACAGCAGTGCGGCGTGCAGGAGGAACAGCAGGCTGACGAGGCCGAGCATCACCAGGCTGGGAAACAGCGGGCTGCCCGCGTCGAAGAAGGCGAAGGCGGTGTACGTCTCGCCGTCGGGGTTGATCGAGCCGACCTCACCTTCAGGCTCCTCGCCGTCCGGGCCGAGCTGGTAGGTCTCCTGGAAGGTGGCGCCGATGAGCGGCTGCCCGTTGGCGGAGGTGGTGTAGCGAACGGAGTCGGGCACCACCGCCCAGGTCTCGCCGACCGGCTTCTCACGCAGACCCGCGCTGGTGGAGAAGAAGGTCAAGGTGTCCTCCGCGCCGGTGTTGGCCGTAGGCAAGAAGTTGGCCGGCACCGCCCCGAAGCCTTCCGGGAAGCTCTTGACCACCGAGTAGTTGGGGTCGTTGGCCAGGTTGCTGTCCCCGGCGAACGGGCGCCAGACGTCCTCGTAGGCATCCAAGTCCTGGCCGGGCAAGCTTTGCGGTCCGGTCGCAGGGGGTGTGCCGGGGGCGCCGAAGGTCCAAAACAGCGCGTAGATCACCATGAAGCCCCACAACGAGGTTCCCAACACCAGGTAGCCCCGCCGCGTACCGAGGTTGGAGCGCAACAGCAGGTAGACGCTGCCGACGAAGATCAGGATGCCCAGTGGCACGGCGATCTTCGCGCGCCAGTCAGACGCGGGGATGCCGCCCTCCGTCGCGAGGACGTAC
>JALZLC010000336.1 GCA_030858885.1 Actinomycetota bacterium | reverse complement strand
GTCGATCCTGGATCCCTACGCCCTCCGGCGCGACGGCCTCGCGGCGCTGCTGGACGACCAGCCGCGCTACCGAGCCGACCAGGTGCATCGCTGGCTGGTGCGCGGCGTCGACGATCCTGCCGAGATGACCGACCTGCCCCGCGGCCTGCGCCAGCGGCTTGCTGAGCTCCTGCCGCCACCGTCGGTGCTGCTGCGCCACTCCAGCGCCGACGGCGGCCTGACCCGCAAGGTGCTGCTCGGCTTCCCCGCGGAGGCCGGCCCGCGCTCGCCGCGGACTGATGTAAGGACCAGAACTGACGGGGAGATTGCCTCGCGCCCGCTTCGGACTGGCGTGGAAGTCGAAAGCGTGCTGATGTGCTATCCGGCGCACGAGGACACGGCGGGGCGGGCGACGGTGTGCATCTCCACCCAGGCGGGTTGCGCAATGGGGTGCCCGTTCTGTGCCACCGGCCAGGCCGGCCTGCGCGGGCAGCTGTCCGTTGGCCAGGTCGTCCGCCAGGTCACGGTCATGCAGCGCCTGCTGGCCGAAGGAACCGTCGACATCCCGGGTGTCCCCGACCACGTCACCAACGTCGTGTTCATGGGCATGGGCGAGCCCCTGGCCAACCTTGACGTCACCATCGCGGCGGTGCGCTGGCTGCACGACCCGGACGGGTTCGACCTGTCCGCCCGCAGCATCACGGTCTCGACCGTCGGGCTGGTGCCGGGCATCCGGCGCCTCGCCGACGTGGGGCTGCCCATCACGCTGGCCGTCAGCCTGCACGCCCCGGATGACGCGCTACGCGACGACCTCGTGCCCGTCAACCGCCAGCACCCGCTGGCCGAACTGCTGGGGGCCGCCCGCCAGTACCGGGAACGCACCGGTCGTCGCCTGACCTTCGAGTACGTCCTCATCGACGGCATCAACGCCAGCGTGGATCAGGCGCGGCGGCTGGCGGCGCTACTGGGCGGCTTCGGCGCCCATGTCAACCTGATTCCGCTGAACGCCACCCCCGCGGTGCCGTGGCGTGCCCCGCCGGTGCCGGCACAACGAGCATTCCTGGCGGCACTGCACGAGTCGGGGGTGGCGGCCACGATCCGGCGCAACCGCGGCGGCGACATCGACGCGGCGTGCGGGCAGCTGTACGCCGACTACGCGATGGCCAGCGGTCGGACCCTGCCAGCAGCCGTCGGCGCGGCCGAGCGGTTGTCGCTGCGGCAGGGGGTAGAGCAACTGGCCGGAACCCGGCCCTCGTGACCACCGTCACCGTCCTGGGCAGCACCGGTTCGGTCGGCACGCAGACCCTGGCGGTGGCCGCCGAGCACCCTGACCGCTTCACCATCACTGGCCTTGCCGCGGGCAGCAACGCTGAGCTGCTGTGCGCACAGGCACGCCGACTCGGGGTCCGGCGCGTGGCGCTGGCCGACCGCGAGGCCGCGCGTCGGGCGCGCGACCTGCTGGGCGGCGACGTCGAGGTGCTCGACGGCCCGGAGGCGGCCACCGAGCTGGCCGCCGAGACCGCCGACGTGGTGCTCAACGGCATGGTCGGATCCCGGGGCCTGCAGCCCACGCTTGCGGCACTGGCGGCGGGCAACCGGGTGGCGCTGGCGAACAAGGAGTCGCTCATCCTCGGTGGACGGCTCGTGCTCGACGCCGTGCGACGACCTGATCAGCTCGTCCCGGTCGACAGCGAGCACAGCGCCCTGGCGCAGTGCCTGCGGGCGGGAGCCGAGCGGGAGGTGGCCCGGCTGGTCATCACCGCCAGCGGCGGGCCTTTTCGCGGCCGCTCCCGCGAGGAGCTGCGCGACGTCACCGTCGCCGACGCGCTGGAACATCCGACGTGGAGCATGGGCGCGGTCATTACGATCAACTCGGCGACGTTGGCCAACAAGGGCTTGGAGGTGGTGGAGGCCCAGCTGCTGTTCGGCATCGACTACGACCGCATCACGGTGGTGGTCCATCCGGAGTCGATCGTGCACGGGATGGTCGAGTTCCACGACGGCGCCACCGTGGCCAAGCTGAGCCCGCCGGACATGCGGCTGCCGATCCAGCTCGCGCTGACATGGCCGGAACGCCTTGCCTACGCCCCGGCCCGGTTGGACTGGGGACAGGCGCGCGCACTGCAGTTCGAGCCATTGGATGCCGAGACCTTTCCCATGGTTGCCCTTGCCGTCGCCGCCGGTCGGCGCGGCGGGACCCATCCCGGCGCCTACAACGCCGCCAACGAGGAGGCCGTCACCGCCTTCCTGGCCGGCCGGCTGGGATTCCTCGGCATCCCAGCTACCGTCGAGGCAGTCTTGGCAGAGCACGACGGCACCGAGGCTCCGGATCTGGCGACGGTGTTGGAAACCGAGACGTGGGCGCGAGCCCGCGCCGCCGAGTTGATCCGCGACGCGAGGGCGACTGCATGTTCGTAGTGATCTTCATCCTGGGCCTGATCTTCGTGATCATGTTCCACGAGTTCGGCCACTACCTGACGGCCAAGCTGTTCGGGATGAAGGTCGAGCGGTTCTTCCTCGGCTTCGGG
>JALZLC010000173.1 GCA_030858885.1 Actinomycetota bacterium | reverse complement strand
TCTTTGCACGCGACCGTAGGCGTCGCTGCGGGCTCGGCGCCGTCCCGAAATCGACCTGCGCCGATTACCCCCAATTCACGCAGTTGCAAGATCAGCAGATCCGCCGCAACCTAGTGTCGCGTGTTTGAAGTGATCTTACGGTTGGCTTTGGCGAGGATCTGGTCGGCGGTCTTGGTCCAGGTGAACGGTTCGCAGCGGTCGTTCCAGGCGTCGATGAAGCGGCGGATCGCGTCGGTGAGTTCGGTGACCGAGGCGAAGCTGCCGCGGCGGATCGCCTGCCGGGTGATGATGCCGAAGAAGACCTCCACGAGGTTGAGCCAGCTGCCCGACGTCGGTGTGAAGTGCAGCGTGATGCGCGGGTTGCGGTCCAGCCATTTCACGACCGCGGGGTGTTTGTGGGTGGCGTAGTTGTCGCACACCACGTGCAGCTTGCGACGCGGGTAGGCGCGGGCGACCTGCTTGAGGAACGTGAGGAACTCGCTGTGACGGTGGCGGTGGTAGCAGGCGTCGGTGACCTTGCCGGTGGCGACCTCCAGCGCGGCGAACAGCGTCGTTGTGCCGTGACGGACGTAGTCGTGGGTGCGTCGTGCCGGCAGGCCGGGCCGGACGGGCAGCATGGGCTGGGTGCGGTCCAGCGCCTGGATCTGTGACTTCTCGTCCACGCACAGCACGACGGCCTTGTCGGGCGGGTCCAGGTACAGCCCGACGACGTCGCGGACCTTGGCCTCAAGCTGGGGGTCGGTGGAGAACTTGAACGTTCCCAGCCGCCACGGCTGGATGCCGTACTCGCCCCACAGCCGCGCGACGGTGGCGTGGTGCACGCCGACCTCGCGGGCCAACAGCCGCGACGACCAGTGCGTGATGCCCAACTCCGGCGGCGGTGGCAGCAGCGTTCGCCACAAGATGTCGTGACGCTTGACGTCGCTGATCCTCGGTGGCCGCCCGGCGCGCGGACGCTCGTCCAACCCGCGCAATCCCTGCTCGGCGTAACGACGACGCCACGCCACCACCGTCGGCTCCGAGCAGCCGATCCGTTCGGCGATCTCCACTCCCGACAGTCCCTCAGTGGACAGCAGCACGATGCGCGCGCGCTCCACCTGGCGGGCTGGCAGCGTCTTGGACCGCACCCGGCGTTCCAGCTCCTCGCGGTCCCGCTCCGACACCGCCAGCACCCGCACGTGATTGGCCATGCCGCAGTGTCGCATCCACCCCACTGAACACTAAAGGAACTTACGCGACGCGACACTAGCGCGCTCGGCCTGCAGGTGACGGCGCGGCACTGAGGAAGCCCGCGGCTGAAGCGCTGCCTCCGGATCTGGGGGCAGGGCTTCAGGCCCGTCGCGCGGGCGCGGCGGCACAGGTGCTGACTGAAGCGTTGCCTCCGCATCTGGGGGCAGGGCTTCAGGCGAGCTGTCTGGCGACCGTCGGCACCGCGGTTGACGTTGGCCCGCCGGCTGTGGCGGGGATCCCCGTCGAGGCGCGGCCACCCGTATACGCCTCGATCCTCCCCGCGCTTGCGTGTATGCGCCCGCTCAGGTGGTGGCGGCCCGGCTGGCGTCCAAGGTGGTGGCGATGTGGTCGATGGCAGCGGTGAGGCGCTGCACGTCGCCGGCGTCGATCGCCGGGAACACCGCGATGCGCAGCTGGTTGCGCCCCAGCGTGCGGTAGGCCTCGGTGTCGACCACGCCGTGGGCCCGCAGCACCGCGTTGACCTCGGCGGCTGGGACCCGGTCGTCCAAGTCGATGGTGCACACCACAGTGCTGCGTTGCCCTGGGTCGGCCACGAACGGGGTGGCATAGTCGCTGGCCTCGGCCCAGTCGTAGACGTACCCGGACTTTGCGGCGCAGTCCTTGACCGACCAGGCAAGCCCGCCCTGAGCATTCATCCACTCCAGCTGTTCGGCCATCAGGAACACCGTGGCGATCGAGGGGGTGTTGTAGGTCTGCTCCTGTCGGCTGTTGGCCAGGGCGATCCGCAGGTCGAGCATCGCCGGCACGAAGCGTCCGGTCGCGGCGTTCTCGTCGGCTCGGGCGATCGCGGCGGGTGACAGCAGCGCCAGCCACAGTCCTCCGTTGGACCCGAAGGCCTTCTGGGGACTGAAGTAGTAGGCGTCGACCTGCGCGAGATCCAGTGGCAGGCCACCCGCGCCGCTGGTGGCATCGACCAGAACCAGCCCTTCCGCCGGTCGCACCGCCGGCATCGCGACCCCCGTGGAGGTCTCACAATGGGTCAGCGCGTAGGTGTCGACGCCTCCGACGGCGGTCAGCGTGGGGTGGGTGCCCGCCGCGGACTCGACGATCACCGGGTCGGCAAGGAACGGGGTCGCGGTGACAGCCACAGCGAACTTCGCCGAGAACTCCCCGAACACCGCGTGAGCGCTGCGTTCCCGGATGAGGCAGTGGGTGGCGATGTCCCAGAACAGCGTGGCGCCGCCGTTGCCGAGCGCCACCTCGTAGCCGTCGGGAAGATCGAAGAAGGTGCTCAGACCCTCACGGACGCGGCGCACCTGGTCGCGGACGGCCTGACGCCGGTGGCTGGTCCCCAGCAGCTGCGGCGCGACATCGGCCAGCTTGGCCACCGCCTCTTGACGGACCTTCGAAGGACCGGAGCCGAAGCGCCCGTCAGCGGGTAGGAGGTCGGCTGGGATCGTGATTTCTGGCATACGCGACACTGTGCCCGAGCCAGCCATCAACCACCAAGGAAGCAACGTGGCCAACCGTCGACTGCTGATCCTCGGCGGCGACGAGGCCGTCGAGTTGGACGCCTGCCTTCGCCAGGACCTAGCCGGCGCCGGGATCTACCGCTCACCGGACGGACGCTGGCTGTTGCCGGCCTTTCGGTCCTACGCCGTGGACATCGGGAGCACGCCGCTGCCCTCGGCCGACGATGACGACGGGCTGGCGGCGCTGGTGGCTGAGTGGGTTGGGGTGGTCGGCGGCCACGACTGGGCACCGCTGGGTGGCGCGCAGCTCGAGGGCGACGAGGACTGGATCGATCTGCGCACCGCCATGGTGCGTGTCGGCTGGGGTCCGCTGGCCGCCCAGGCCGCCTGGGAAGCCTGCCGCACACGGCCCTACAGCCGGAATCTGCCGACCGCCGCAGGCTGGGCGGGTGCGGGCTGGGTGGTGCCGGCCGGAGCCGACGATGTGGACCCCGCCTTCGCCCATCCGGTGCTGGAGGCCCGCAGCCTGCTGCGGTGGACCTACATCGGTCGCTGGGCAGACGTGGTGTCGCTGCCCGACGGTGCGCTGGCCGCCGAGATCGAGCCGAGCGACCTCGGCGGCATCGAAGGCAGCGGGTCGTGGGCCGACGCGCTGTCGCGGCTGCGGCAGGACCACTATCCCGACACCGCACTGGCCGAGGCCGAGCAGCTGGCCATCGAGATCCTGGTGCGTGCCGGCCTGGGACCGCGCTCGGCGCTGGAGGCCGAGGACGAACCGCTGGCAGATCGTGACCTGGTACCGGCCTGCACCCACACCAGCCCGCTGGTGCGCGCGGCCGCCTGGTTCCTGTTGCGCGACGAAGCCGACGCGTGGCTGGCCTGCGGGTACGGCGAGTGCCAGCATCACTGGGCCGTCGAGGCCGAGGAGGATGCCTACGAGATGGACGAGGTCCTCGAGCTCGCCGGCTACGGCGTCGCCAACCCGGTCGACGCCGCCCACACTCGCCGGCGCCTGCTGACCATGGCCTTCGGCGACATCAACGACGTGCCGCTTGCCGGCGCCGGCGACGTGGCGGACTTTGTGGCCTTCTACACCGAGTGGGTGGCCCACGGTCGCCCCGAAGAGGACTTCGCCGACGCCGCCCGCGAACTCCGCGGTGACTGAGGTACCAGCACCGATGAGTTCTGCGCATGGGCGGGGTCGATACTGCAGCCGGGAACGCCGGGACACCGAAAGGACGACCGATGCCCAAGACCGTCCCCTGCCTGTGGTTCGACGGACAGGCCGAACAGGCAGCAGAGCACTACACCGCGATCTTCCCCAACTCCAGTGTCGGTGAGGTGACCCGCTACGGTCCAGGGTCGCCCGCGCCCGAGGGCAGCGTCATGACCGTCAGCTTCAGCCTGGACGGGCAGCAGTTGGTCGGGCTCAACGGCGGGCCGCAGTTCACCTTCAGCGAGGCCATCTCGTTCCAGATCTTCTGCGCAGACCAGGACGAGGTCGACCACTACTGGGAACGCCTGTCCGAAGGCGGGCAACACAGCCAGTGCGGCTGGCTCAAGGACCGCTTCGGCCTCTCGTGGCAGGTCGTGCCGACCGTGCTCTTCGAGCTGCTCAAAGACCCCGACCCGGGCCGAGCGCAGCGGGCCACGGAGGCCATGCTGGGCATGAGCAAGATCGAGATCGCCGAGCTGCAGCGGGCGGCCGACCAGGTGTCGGCCTGAGGCCAGGGGTCGGACCGCCCGGTCGGAAGGGAGCACACCATGGGAAAGATCGTGTCCAACTTCTTCATCTCCCTCGACGGCGTCGTCGAGTCGCCCGACCAGTGGCACTTCCCCTACTTCAACGACGAGATGGGCGCCGCGATCGATGCGGGTGTCCAGTCGTGCGAGGCATTCCTCATGGGCCGGGTGCTCTACGAGGAGTGGGCCGAGTACTGGCCGAGCCAAGGAGACGACGTGCCGTTCGCCTCCTTCATCAACACCGTGCCGAAGTACGTCGTCTCTGACACGCTCACCGAGGCGGCGTGGAACAACACCACGCTGGTCACCGGCGACGTGGCGAGCCGGCTGCAGGAGGTCAAGCACCGGACGGACGGCGACATCGCGATGTCGGGCAGCGCGACGCTCGCGCGCTGGTTGCTGGCGAACGGGCTCCTCGACGAGTTGCACTTGTTGATGCACCCAATCGCCGTCGGTCACGGTCAGCGCCTCTTCGAGGGCACGCCGACATACCCGCTGCGCCTGGTGGCGCACAAGACGTTCACGACTGGCGTGCTGCACCTCACCTACACACCGGAGGAGCGCTGACCCGGTTCAGCGCCAAGCGGCTGAGCTAGGTGGCGACCAGGTCGGTGGGATAGGTGTTGAGTTTCTCAGCCCCGGAGTCGGTCACCACGACGATGTCCTCGACGCGGACGCCGACGTAGCCGGGCCGGAACACTGAGGGCTCGACGGTAAAGGTCATGCCGGCCTCCAAGACGGTGGCGTCCTCGGACGAGATGAACGGCCGCTCGTGCACGTCCAGGCCGATGCAGTGGCCGGTGCGGTGCCGGAACCAGTGCCCGTAGCCTGCGTCGTCGAGGACCGCCCGGCTGGCGGCGTCGACCTCGGCGGCGGTCACGCCAGGGCGGGTGGCGGCGATGCCCGCCGCCTGCGCCGTCATCACCAGCTCGTACACCTTGCGGTATTCGGGTGGCGGCTCGCCGATGTGGACGGTGCGTCCGAAGTCCGAGCAGTACCCGTCGATGACGCCGCCGAAGTCGAACGACACACCGGTGCCGGCCCGCAACGGGGCGCCTGACACCCGCACCGTCGCGTCGCGGGAGTCGTCGGGACCCATGGCCCACACGCCGGTGTCGAACGACGGCGCGCGTGACCCGTTGGCGGCGAGGTGGTGGTCGATCTCCTCGGCGAGATCGCGCTCCCTGATGCCGGCGACGACCCGGCCACGAACGGCGCCCATCGCGGCGTCGGCTGCCGCGCACGCCCGGCGCATCGCCGCCAGCTCGTCGGGCGCCTTGATCCGGCGCAGACGGTTGACCAGCGGCCCGACGCTCACCAGCTCGGGTCCGCCCAGAGCGGCTCGCAGGCCGATGACGGTCTCGCCCCAGGTACGCGCACCGACGCCGAGACGGCGCACGGGACCCCAGCGGCGCGCGACCTCGCCGAAGACGGCCTCGGCGTCGTCGTTCTCGCCCACGACCACCACCTCGCCGTCAGTGCCTTCGGGCAGGTCGAACTCGGCGGTCATCCTCGGCAACACCAGCACCGGGTCGTTGGCGGCGGGCAGGAACGCCCCGGCGACCCAGCCGTGGGTGTAGTTGATCTCGCCGAAGGTGGCGACGCGGCGTTGCAGGCCGGTCAGATACTCCAGGTCAGCGCCCGGCGGCACGAAGAGCAGGTCCAGCCCTGCCGAGTCGGCCAGCGCCGCCAACCGCGTTCGCCGCGTCGCGCAGTCGCTCATCCGATCGCCGCCAACGCCCTGGCCATCAGCGGTGGCGGCATGTGGCCGTAGGACAGCACCCGGTCGTGGAAGGTCCGCAGGTCGAAGGCGTCGCCCTGCCGCTGCTCGGTCTCGGCGCGCAGGCGCTCCAGGGTTCGGCAGCCGGTGAGAAACCCGAACGGGTGCGTCGGCATCATCGTGTAGCGGGCGACCTCGTTGCGGGCGGCCGTCGGCGCCATGCGCACCAGCGCCACGGCGCGTTCGGCGCCGGCCTCCCAGGTCGTCTCGCCGGTCTGCAGACCCATGTCCAGCACCAGACGCAGGGCACGCAGCAGCCGCATGGCCAGCTGCCCCAGCCGGCCGGCGGCGTCGTAATAGCCGGTATCGGCCATCAGCTGCTCGGCGTACAGGCCCCAGCCCTCGATCATCGCGTGGGACTCGACGACCTTGCGGGTCAGCGACGTCAGCCGGTTGACGCTGGTGATCTGCAGGTGGTGGCCCGGGTAGCCCT
>JALZLC010000257.1 GCA_030858885.1 Actinomycetota bacterium | reverse complement strand
AAGAGGTCGGGATCGCTCCCGAGGAGGCGCGGTCGATCGTGCCTACGTGAGCGGTCGGCTGGATACAACCTGTACCAACCCGACGTCAAGGAGGCGACGCGATGGTCGAGCCAGCGATCTCCAACCTCTACCACGAGGATCGGACCTTTCCGCCGCCGACGGACTTTGCGAGCAACGCCAACATCGCGGACGCGGGCGTCTACGAGCAGGCCGAGGACTTCCAGGCGTGGTGGGAGTCGCACGCCGACCGGCTGCGCTGGCTGCGCAAGTGGGACACGACGCTTGAGTGGGACCCGCCACACGCCAAGTGGTTCATCGGGGGCCAGCTCAACGTCAGCGACAACTGCCTCGACCGCCACGTCGAGGACGGTCACGGTGACCAGGTCGCCTTCCACTGGGAGGGCGAACCGGGCGACAAGCGTTCGCTGACCTACGCCGAGCTGCTGGACGAGGTCAGCCGCTTCGCCAACGGCCTCAAGCAGCTCGGCGTTGGCAAGGGGGACCCGGTCACCATCTACCTGCCGATGGTCCCCGAGTTACCGGTGGCGATGCTGGCCTGCGCCCGCATCGGCGCCCCTCACTCGGTGGTGTTCGCTGGCTTTTCCAGCCAGTCGGTCGTCGACCGGGTCGAAGACGCCGACTCGCACGTCCTCATCACCGCCGACGGCGCGTACCGCAAGGGCAGCGTGGTACCGCTCAAGGAGAACGCCGACAAGGCGATGGCAGCCACCGACAAGATCACCACCTGTGTGGTGGTGCGGCGCACCGGCGAGGACGTGGACTTCCAGGACGGCCGTGACCACTGGTATCACGCGCTGATCGCCGATCGGTCCGCCGACTGCCCTCCGGAGCCGATGGACGCCGAGGACGTGCTGTACATCCTCTACACCTCGGGCACGACGGGGAAGCCCAAGGGCATCGTCCACACCACAGGCGGCTACTTGACACAGGTGGCGGCGACCCACCGTCTGGTGTTCGACCTCAAGCCCGACAGCGACGTCTACTGGTGCGCCGCCGACATCGGCTGGGTCACCGGCCACAGCTACATCGTCTACGGCCCGTTGGCCAACCGGGCGACCTCGGTGATGTACGAAGGCGCCCCCGACCATCCTGGCCGGGACCGCTTCTGGGACATCGTCGAGACCTACAAGGTGTCGATCCTGTACACCGCGCCGACGGCGATCCGAGCCTTCATGAAGTGGGGCAAGGAGCACCCGCAGTCCCACGACCTGTCGTCGTTGCGGTTACTCGGCAGCGTCGGCGAGCCCATCAATCCCGAGGCCTGGATGTGGTACCACGAGCACATCGGCGGCAGCCGCTGCCCGGTGGTGGACACCTGGTGGCAGACCGAGACCGGCGCGATCATGGTCACCCCGCTTCCAGGCTTGACGGCCGCGAAGCCGGGGTCGGCAATGACCGCCTTTCCCGGGATCAAGGCCGTCGTCGTGGACGAGGAGGGCAAGCCGGTGTCCCCCGGCGGGGGCGGGTACCTGACGCTGCAGCGCCCGTGGCCGTCGATGCTGCGCACGCTGTGGGGTGACGACGAGCGCTACCGCGAGACGTACTGGTCACGCTTCGGCGACGAGGTCTACTTCGCCGGCGACGGCGCCAAGCTCGACGACGACGGTCACATCTGGCTCCTCGGCCGCGTCGACGACGTCATGAACGTCTCCGGCCACCGCATCTCCACCACCGAGGTCGAAAGCGCCCTGGTCGACCACCCTGCGGTCGCCGAGGCTGCGGTGACCGGTCGAAACGACCCCGACACCGGCCAGGCGATCGCGGCCTTTGTGACCTTGCGCGGCGATCGCCAAGGCGACGACGAGCTGGCCGTCGAGCTGCGCGCCCACGTCGCCGACCGCATCGGCAAGCTCGCCCGCCCCGCCAACATCTTGTTCACCGATGACCTGCCCAAGACCCGCTCCGGCAAGATCATGCGCCGCCTGCTCCGCGACATCGCCGAAGGGCGAGAGCTTGGCGACGTCACCACCCTGGCCAACGCCGACATCGTGTCCGAGATCCAGACTCAATCCAGCCAGAGCTCCGGCGCCGAGTAGCGCGGGACCGGGTCAGGCTTTGCCGACCCCGGGCATGTAGACGGCGTAGTGGTAGACCGCTGCCCCACTCGGCCAACACTGCCAATAGCATGCCGCCCTCGCGACCGCTCGTGTGGTGGGCGGGCAGCAGTCGTCGTCGCCGGACCTCGAACGCGCGCCCCGATGGATTGCCCGCATCCGGACGATTCCGGCCGGCGGCTTGTCGCAGTGGGGGGCGCGAGCAGCGGCACACTGGCGCGATGGACGCGGTCGTTCGTCGGGTCGACTTCGGTTACTTCGTGCGGCCCGCTGAGGAGACGGGCTCGGGCAGTGCTCGCATCGAGCCGTGCTTGGGCTACCTCGTCGACCACCCCGACGGCTTGCTGCTCATGGACACGGGGGTGGGGAGCGACCCGGAGGTCGATGCCCACTACCGCCCGCGCCGCCGACCCCTGGTCGCCGCGCTGGCCGCGGCTGGTGTCCGACCGGATGACATTCGGCTGGTGGTCAACTGTCACCTGCACTTCGACCACTGCGGCGGCAATCCGGAGCTGGCCGGCCGCGTGATCCTGGCGCAGCGGGTGGAGCTCGAGGCTGCCCGCACCGCCGGCTACACGCTGCCGGCGTTGGTCGACGCGCCGGGGCTGCGCTACGAGGAGCTCGACGGCGAAGCCGAGGTGCTGCCGGGAGTCCTCGTCCTGCCGACACCCGGCCACACACCCGGACACTAGTGCCTCGCCGTGTGCCGCGGCGACGGTACCGTCGTGGTGGCTGGGCAGAGCCACGATACCGCCACCGCGTACGGCGCCGACGTCCTGTCCTGGCGCGCCGGGCGAGCGGGGCACGCCGGGCACGAAGGCCACCCGCCAGCCCTGCCGTCACCGCCGGCCTGGATCGAACGCATCCAGCAGCTGGACCCGGCGCACGTCGTCTTCGCCCATGACCACGCCGTCTGGGAGCCCTGACGCTCTCGTCACGGAACGAGCCGTCAGAGCGCCGCCTCAGCGCACCTGGTCGCGGAGGTGGGGTAGCAGGTCCTCGGCGATACGCCGGACGATGTCGGGCGCCGCGGGGCCGTGCGCGACGCGCGACTCTGCCGGGTGGCGGGGTGGAGCAAGACCACGTCGGTCACGCCGACCTCCCGGTAGCGCAGCACCGCTTCGCGGAACGTGTCCAGCGAGGCCAGGGCCGGCCACGCGTTCGACCCGATCAGTACCGAGCGTCGGATCGCCGCGGGTCCTGACCCGCTTCCTCGGCATGGCGGTCGAGCAGCCGGCCCCGCTCAGCGGCCAACGCCAGGACCTCATCGCGGGAAGGCTCTGCCCCCGAATAGGGCAGCCGCGGCGGAGAGGGTCCGGCAGCCCCAGGGCGATGACGGCTCGACTCTCGAAGACGCTCCCCTTTGACCTGTTGTCCCTACATCCGCCCGGAGCGGAATGACCTACGGTCAAACTCCAAGCCACCTGGGAGGGCCTGCGCCAATGACCACGACCGACGCCTTGTTGGAGAGCAACCGGCAGTACGCCGCAACCTTCGACGAGGGCGGCAAGCCGATGCCGCCAGCGCGCAAGGCCGCGATCCTGACCTGCATGGACGCCCGGCTGCACCCGGAACGCTTCCTCGGCCTTGCGATCGGCGACGCGCACGTCATCCGCAACGCCGGCGGCCGCGCCTCCGACGACGCGCTGCGCAGCCTCATCATCTCCGCCCAGCTGCTCGGCACGCGAGAGTGCCTCGTCATCCACCACAGCGACTGCGGGATGCTCACCTTCTCCAACCGAGACCTGCACGACAAGCTCGCCGCCGACACGGGAGCCGACGCCTCCGCCATCGACTTTCTGCCGTTCGGCGACCTGGAGGACAGCGTCCGCGACGACGTGCGCCGCATCAAGCAGAGCCCGTTCCTGCCTGCCGACATCGCCGTCACCGGCTACGTCTACGACGTCGACACCGGTGGCCTGACCGCGGTCAGCAGTGCCTCCGACTGATTCGGCGGACGACCGCCAGAGGCATCGCCGACCACGCTAGCGACACCCGCGGCCGTCCGGGGGCAGTCGACGGCTACGTGGCCGCAAGGCGGTCGGCGATCTCGTCAACATCCCGCTTGCCCCCAGCGACGTCCATGACCAGCACGAAGGCCTCATCGTCGCCGAGCGTGACCTGGCGACCGTTGAGATGGAGGAATAGGACAGTCGCCAGCCAGCCCAGGCGCTTGCTCCCGTCGATGAGTCCGTGGTTGCGAACCAGCGAGTGGAGCAGCGCCGCCGCCTTGAACTCGAGCGTGGGATAGGCGTCCGTGCCGAACGCGGACGATCGGGGTCGAGCCACCGCCGCGTCGAGCAGGCCAATATCGCGAACAGGACCGATTCCGAGCCGACGGACGAGGCCGAACAGGTCCTCCAGATCGAGGTACTCGACCGGACTCACACGGAGCCGAGCCGCTCGAGCACATCCCCCCAGCGCTCGAGCATACGGTCGGCGCTGTCGTTGACCCGCTGAGCGTGGCCGGCCCGCTCGTAGCGCTCGAGCACCGCGCGACGGATGATCTCTTGGCGCGAAAGGCCCTCGCGATCCACGAGGACATCGAGCGCGCGCTCCATCTCGTCGTCGGTACGCACGGTCATTGCCATGGCGAGGATGATACCACTGTGGTATCAATCAACCATCTTCGGTAGGCCAGTCCACGCTCGAACCCTCGCCCGCCCTTGGGGAGCAGCGGTTCTCGGACGGTTGGCGGCGCTGGTTGACGACGGACCCGCGCCCTAGATTTGAAGCATAGACGGCGAGAAACAGGTGACCTGCAGCGACAGACGTACTCCGCTCATCGGCGTTATCCTCCCGCCCGTAACGCTCATCGGCCACCTCGCCTGCACGGCTCAGGGCGCACACACCGTCGCCCGCCCGCTGGCCGAACCTAACCCTTGCCTCGGATCGGTCAATGAGCAGTCGAGCATTGGTTTGGATGGGTACTGGGCGAAAGGCTCGTGTGCGCACACGCGCTCAGGTCACAGTCGGAACACAGGTGGAGGGAACACGTAGCGGGCGCCGCTGACCCGGCATCAGCCCAAGAAGAAGGGTCGGTCACACAATCGTGACCAACCCTTCTTTCTGGTCGGCAGGGGCTGCCGAGGGTGAGCTTGCTCTAGAGGCCTTGGGACGGCGAAGCTGGGAGCGGTATTCCGTGACAGGCGGAGCGAGCTGTATGTCACGACCCTGGCCAAGGCGTGGCGCTGGACGGCCGGCATGCCATGGCATGACAGAGCGGCCGTTGACGGCCCCTCGCGGCCACCAACGCGCTTGGACTCGACAGACGCCGAGCGATGGGGCGTCCAACTTGAGATGCCGTGACCGGGCGAGTTCGGACGCCCGCAACCTTCCCCTAAGGCGCGCCGTTAGGCTGACCGCCTCGCGGGAGGTGGGTGCATGGACGTCGCCATGGCGCTGGAGCGGTTGCCCAAGGTTGAGCTGCACTGTCATGTCGAGGGCACCATGCGGCCTGGGACGGTCGTGGAGCTGGCCCGCAAGAACGGGCTGGCGCTGCCCACCTCCGATCCCACCCAGC
>JALZLC010000214.1 GCA_030858885.1 Actinomycetota bacterium | reverse complement strand
GCCCGAGGCCGACGCCTCGGCGACGGCCACGCTGGCGGCGGCGCGGGGCAGCCGGGTGCCGATCGTGCAGGTCGCCGCCGGCCAGTCCTTCCGGCTCGGAGCCGCCGAGGTCCAGGTGCTCAGCCCGCCGGCGGACGGATCACTGGGCGCCGAGGCCAACGACAACTCCCTGGTGCTGCGGGTGGTGTCCGACGGCGCGGCGCTGCTGCTAACCGGCGACGCCGAGGCAGCCGCGCAACAGCGGCTGCTGGCGCGACCCGACCTGCTGGCGGCCGACGTCCTCAAGGTGCCCCATCACGGTGGTGCCACCAACGCCGAGGGCTTCCTGGGCGCCGTGGGCGCCAGCGACGCGGTGGTTTCGGTCGGCGCCGGCAACGACTACGGCCACCCGACACCCGAGACGCTCGACGCGCTACGCGGGCTGCGGGTGCACCGCACCGATCTGGACGGCACCGTCACGATCGAGGTAGGCCCGTAGCCGTCCGCGGCACGAGGGTAGGGAGTCGACGCCTCACGGCAGCTCCAATCGGATGCCGGACCGCTCGGCGTCGGTCGAATCGATCAGCGCGTGCGTGGCTTCCAGGCGGCCGTCGGTCGCCGCCCGGTCATGCCAAGGCATAGCGGCTGTCCAGCGCCATGCCGTTGCGAGTGTTCTCACGTAGAGCTCGCTTCGTCCGTCACGGGACAACGCGCGCAATGCCGTCTGATACTCATTGCGAAGAACGATAGGAATCACGATCCGTGCCTCGTCGACGGTCGACAGTTCGGCGCACATGGCCGCACGCGCCACACGGCCGTTGCCGTCGTCGAAGGGATGCACCTCGGAGACCAGAAACAGCACGAAGGCGGCACGTGGAAAGCCGGGTGGGAGTTCGGCAACGCGACGGAAGCCCTCGACGAGTGTGCCGACCACCAGAGCCGGGTCGACGAACACGTAGGAGCCGGCCTGGTTGCGTTGGCCCTTGAACTGCCCAGGTCTCTTCTCCGGCCGGCCGCTCATGATCGCGGTGTGGCGTCGACGGAGCAGATCGAGCAGGTCCTCAGCGTCTGTGGGGACGGTCGCCCGCCCGATCGGATCACTGACGACGCGGTACGTGCCCAGCACATCGTGAGCGTCACCGGGGCGGTTGGCCGGGATCTCACCCGACGCGACGATGTGCTCGGCTTGTTGCACCGAGAACTCGGTGCCCTCGATGAAGTTGGAAAAGTAGGCCTCGAAGAATGGCAGGGTGCCGTCGAGGTCACCGTCCGGAGGCGGTAGGCCGGGTGGCAGGTCAGCCTCTTGGGGGATTGCCGCCAGGTAGCGTGTCAGCGCATCGAATCGATCAAGGCAGGCTGGGTCCCATTCACCGCCGGCGGTTCGGGCAGCGAGCAGACGTCCCGCCCCCCGACGAAGCGGCCGAGTCCCGGCGACCGAGCCGATGAGCTCTTCGACCGCACGCCGCCGATCGGGCCGGTCGAGTTCGACTGCGACCTCGATCGCACGCTCGCGGAGCCGGTCAAGCCATCCGGCGGGGCGCAGCCGCGCCTTCGTGACCAACCAGTCCTCGAGTTCGGATCGTGTCAGCGTGCGTGCCGGCCGGTCTGATCGCGCCCGGGACAATGCCAGGTTGTCGACCACCGTCCGTGCGTCGGATGTGATGGAAAGATCGGCCGCCCACGGCAGGTCGTCGTGCAGGGGGCCCGGTCCTGGCCGGGGGCTGATGACCAGTCCCGGAAGGATGACGTCGCGCGCCCGCATGCTCGACACGACGCAGAGCACGCCACCCACCGGTAGACCATTGTTGGCAGCCGACCGGTCGGCGATCAAGGCGTCGGGGACGAGCTGGGCCAGGATGGCCCAACGGTTCCGCTCGACGAGCGCCGCTGGGTCGGCGGTGCGGTCAGCGCTGTAGATGCCCTGAGCGAGTCGGCGGATGCGACCATCCCTGACCGCACGGCTCAGGGTGGCTGCTGCGGCAATGCCCCCGAAGAACACCGAGCCTGCTGCGGTCGGCCACGGGGTTGCCGGTCTGCGAGCCATAACACTCCGGAAGTCGATGTGCCCAGAAGGAGAATAACGGAAGCAAGCGTATCGTAAGCTGGGTGAAGCGGAAACGGATGCGCTGAGAATCTGGCGGCGACGTGCCACCACACACGCTCCGAGCTCGCCGTGGATGCGCTGAGAATCGGCGGCGACGTGCCACTACACACGCCGAACTCGCCATGGATGCGCTGAGAATCGGCGGCGACGTGCCACTACACTGCCCCGAATGTCCTCGCTCCCGTCGTTCCGCCTGTTGGTCGGCCCGGAAGAGCTGCTCCTGCGGCGGGCGGCCGAGCGGCTGCTGGATGAGCTGCGCGGGGACGGCGAGCTGGACGTCACCGATCTGCGAGCGGCTGACCTGCGCGAGGGCCAGCTGCCGGACCTGCGCACCGGGTCGCTGTTCGGCACGCCGCGCGCGGTCCTACTGCGCGACGCGCAGGAGCTGCCTGCCGAGGCCGCGAGCGTTCTCCTCGCCGAGATGGACGGTGCGCCGCCGGACGCCACCGTCGTCCTGCTGGCGACGGGCACCGGCCGCATCCAACGGCTCGCCAAGCGGATCAAGGACCTCGGCGGCCGCACCGACGTCCTGCCGCCCAGGGAGTGGGACGAGCGAGGCTGGGCGCGGCTGGTGATCGACGAGTTCCGCCGGCACAAGCGCACGGCGGATCAAGGCGCTGTGGCGGCGATCTTGGGTCACGCCGGCACCGATGTCTCCGGCATTGTCGAGAAGGTGGCGCAGGTGGCCGCCACGGCTGCGGCGGGACAGGTCTCGGGCGCGCAGGTGAACGCCGTGGTCGTGGGCCGTGGCAGCCGCGGCTCCTTCGCCGTCGCCGACGCCATGTGCGACCGCAACCCCACCCAGGCGTTGGAACTGTTGCGTGGGGTGCTCGAGTCCGGCGACGATCCCGTCATGGTGTTGGGTGCGCTGGCCTACCGCCTGCGGTCGATCGTGGCGGTGGCCGGCGGGCTGGACGGCAAGGCCGTCGGCCTGAGCATCAGCGCGGGGCAGGTCCGACGGCTGCGGGCGGTGCGCCGCAACTTTGGGCCGGGGGAGCTGACCGGCGCCTATGCTGAGCTGGCCGCCGCCGACGCCGAGATCAAGGGCGGCGAGCTGCCGGCGTCGCTGATCATCGAGCGGGCGGTCGTGGCCGTGGCCACCCGCGCATAACCGGTCCGGCGCGACCACATTCAGCAGGGTTCGGTCGGCGCGGCCCCCAACCGTTTGCTGCGCAACGTGACCGGCGCGGAGGCGCGGTACCCGAGGCGCTCCCAGAAGTCCTGCGCCTCGCGATTGTCGGTGAACACCAGCAGGTTCACCTGGGGCAGGCCGCCGGCGCGCAGCGCCCGTTCTGCCTCGGCCACCAGGGCACGGCCGATCCCTCGACCGCGGTGTTGCGGCGCGACTGCCAAGCGGTTGATCCAGCCCCGCCGGCCATCGTTGCTGCCCATCAGCACCCCGACCGCTTCCCCTGCGATCTCGGCGACCAGGAAAGCGCCGTGGTCGCCCGCGAGCACCGCGCTGATGTCGCGCTCGGGTTCCCGGGTGTAGGCGAGCATCCCAGCCTGGTCCCACAGACCGAGAACCGCCGGGCTGTCGCCGGCGCGAGCCGGCCGCACAGTGACCTCGTCGCGGCGTACAACTGGGAGCGCCTCGTCGAGCAGAGCCCGGAGGTCGGGCAGCACCCAGGTGGGCCGGGGCCGCACCGCGTCGGCCTCGGCGGCCGGCGTCACGCCAGTCAGCACCAGCGCGGTGTCCCAGCCGAGTGCGGCAGCGCCGTCCAGGTCGGTCTCGGGACGGTCGCCGACCATCAGCAGCGGTCCGGGCGGCAAGCGCTCGGCGGCCGCGCGGAACAGGGCGGGGGAGGGCTTGCCGGCGATCTCGGGCTCGCGTCCCGACGCCGCGATGAGTGCGGCCAGGGTCGCGCCGTTGCCCGGCCACGGTCCTTCCGGCGCCGGGTAGGTGCGGTCGGCGTTGGTGCCGAGGAACCGAGCTCCGCGCGCGAGCGCCAGCGTGGCGCGGCGCAGGTCGTCCCAGTGCAGGTCGATCTGCCAGCCGACGACCACGGCGTCGGCCTCGTCGGGCTCGGTCACCGTCTCACAGCCGCGGTCGGCCAAGGCGGTGCGCAGCCCGTCCATGCCGATGACCAGGCAGCGGGTTCCGGGTTCGAGCAGCCGGGCTGCCGCCGCCGACGAGGTGACCACCTGCTCGGCGTCGGCGACAATGCCCGCAGCGCCGAGCGCGTCGGCGACCTGTGCGGCGGTGCGAGACGCGTTGTTGGTGACGAAGGCGACGGCGATCCCGCGCTGGCGCAGCGCGGCGAGCGACTCGGCGGCGCCGTCAATGGGTTGGAGCAGCCGCAGCAGGACCCCGTCCACGTCGAACACGACACCGGCGTAGCGATCGACGAGCGCCCCAGCCGACCCCGCCGCCGTCATCGCGCCGCCCTGAGCGCCGCCGTGGAGACGATGACGGCCTCCCGCAGGAGGCCGTGGAACCGCACAACTGCCGCCTTAACTACAGCGCCGAGAGGCGCTTGGCCATCCTGGCCTTCTTGTTGGCGGCGTAGTTGGGGTGGACGACGCCGCGCTGGGCGGCCTTGTCCAGGAAGCGCGCGGCCGTGCGGTACTCGTTGCCGGCGACGTCGCGGTCGCCGGCCTCGGCGGCCTG
>JALZLC010000213.1 GCA_030858885.1 Actinomycetota bacterium | reverse complement strand
GAGGCCGCCGCACGCGGCGCGGACCTGCTGCTGGCGCATCATCCGCTGCTGTTCCGGCCGCTGGACCGGCTGACTCCCGCCACGGTGCCTGGGGGCCTCGCCCTGCGTGCCGCGCGGTCGCGGATCGCGGTGTTGGCGGTGCACACAAACTTCGACAGCGCGGCCAAGGGAACCACCGAGCCGGTCGTGCGCCTACTGGACCTGCGCGACGTCACGCCGCTGGTGCCCGCGCTGGGCGATGGTGATTGCAAGCTCGTCACCTTCGTTCCTGTCGAGGCCACCGAAGCGGTGCGCTCGGCGCTGGCTGAGGCTGGCGCCGGGAGCATCGGCGCCTACCGGGCGTGCTCCTTTGCGGTGCGAGGCACCGGCACCTTCGTGGCTCCGACCACGGCCAACCCGACGGCAGGCCAGCCTGGTCGGCGCAACGAGGTGGTCGAGGATCGCCTCGAGATGGTCGTGCCGCGAGCGCGGCTGGCTGCGGCCGTGGCGGCGTTGCGTCGCGTGCACCCCTACGAGGAGGTGGCCTTCGACGTGATCGAGCGGTTGGGTGCTGACGAGGACGGCAGGGGGATGGGCCGAATCGGCGACCTGCCAGAGCCGGTGGCGTTGCGCGGCGTGGGGGAGCGGCTGGCCGTCGGGCTGCCATCACCGCACTTGCGCGTGGCCGGTGACCTCGACCGTCCGATACGGCGGGTGGCAGCCTGTGGCGGTGCCGGCGACTCGTTAGTCGGCGCGGCACTGGACGCGGGCGCCGACTGCTACATCACCGGCGACCTGCGCCACCACGTCGCGCTCGACGCCTGCAGCGCGGGGATGGCCGTCATCGACGCGGGCCATTACGCCACCGAGGCGGCAGCGCTGCCGATCCTGCATCAGGCGCTGGCGGAGGCGTCCGCCCGCCGCGGTTTGACCGCCCGGCTGCTAGCGTCCGCCGTACGTACGGACCCGTTCCAGATCGACCCAGGACGAAGGTGGGACAAAGGAGCATTGTGATCGCAGCAACCCCGGCCGAGCAGCGCCGACTGCTCGATCTGCAACGCGTCGACACCGACATCCGCAAGCTGGGTCACCGGCGCGCCAACCTGCCGGAGCAGAAGGCACTGGACGACAACGCCGACACCCTGGGACGGGTCTCCAGCGAATACGCCACCTCTCGCGACCAGCTCGAACGACTGCGGCTGCAGCAGAAGCGCCACGAGCAGGAGATCGCCACGGTCGACTCACGGCGCAAGTCCGAAGAGGGCCGCATGTACGGCGGGCTGATCCGCTCCGAGAAGGAGCTTGAGGCGTTGCGTGCGGAGCTGGGGTCGCTGCGCGGGCGCAAGAGCGAGCTGGAAGACTCGCTGCTGGAGATCATGGAGCAGACCGAAGAGCTGGAGTCGCTGGTGGCCACGCTGCAGGAGCGCCACAGCGAATCCAGCGGCCAGGTCGACGCCCTGACCCAAGCGCGCGACCATGCCGCCACCGACATCGACGCCGAGTTGGTGTCGCGAACGACCGAGCGGGCCACGATCGCCGGCAGCCTGCCCGCCGAGGTCGTGGAGTACTACGAGGAGCTGCGCGCCCGCAAGGACGGTGTCGGGGTCGCCGAGCTGCAGGGCCGCACCTGCGCCGGTTGCCGTCTGGAACTGACCGCGATCGAGCTGGAGCAGGTCCGCGAGGACGTCGCGGAAGGCCTGGCCCGCTGCGAGCAGTGCGGACGGATCCTCGTCCTGACCTGAGCGACGTCAGGCGTCGGAGATCAGGCGCGTGTGCTCCATGCGGACATGGTCATCCTCGTCACTGACGTAGAACCAGCGGCCCTCGGTGTCGGGGGAGATGCCCTCGATGCGGTGCATGTCGGGAAACTCGCGCACCAGCTCTGCCATGATGTGGCCGCCATGCTCGTCGGGGGGCAGCGTGACGCGCCAATGCGTCGACACGGTGTCGCGGCCACCGGGGTAGTCGTGCAGCACCACGCTGTTCTTGGGTCGGCTGTCGAGGTTGCCGGTGACCAGATGGATCTCGTCGCCGATCGCCGACAGGTCGCGCACCCCGGCCATGTCACCGTCGCGTCCGACGGCGTCGACGATCCAGGTGCCCAGCACAGTAGGAGCATCACCGCCGTCGAACAGTCGCTCGACGCCTTCCAGCTCGACGAGCAGCGGGCGGCCCTGCGCGGAGACGGGATAGCGAAGGCCCAGCAGCAGCGTGCCGGCCGAGCGGAACGTCGCGCCCTCGATGTTGATCGGGATGTCCCGCTCATGCAGGTCGTCCACCCATGACTCGCCGGCCCCCTCCTGCAGCGACTGGTCGATGAACGCCTCCCTGGTCACGTCCCCGAGCTCGACCAGCTCGACCTCCTCGTCCGCAAGGGCGTCGTTGACCAGGCGGTGGAGGAGCAAGCCGGGTCGCGCCAGCTGCATCTCGACCGGGGCAGCGTCGAGGCGCTGCACGTCGGACTCGCGGAAGCGGGCAACGAACGCCTGACGGGGGAGCAGCGGGCCGGACTTGCCACCGAACTGCGAGCCCACGACGTAGATCCAGCCGTCCTGGCGAGCCAGCGCCTCGGCATCCCGCGTCTCACCGATGTCGCCGACCGCGGTGGCGACCAGCCGTGCCACGTCCCATTTGCCGTTCGGACGCTGCCCGATCGCGGCGACGCACTCCTCGGCGGCGCTCTCGTCGAGCACCACCCAGAACGCCCGCTGCCAGCCGTGGGTCTCCAGCAAGCCGGTTGCCTCCACCGCCAGCAGCCCGGAGGCCTCGTTCGGTTGCAGGTCCAGCTCCAGCGTTTCCAGGTCGTCGGCAGCCACCGTCATCCCTTCACTCGCAGCGGGTCAAGGTCGCGTGTCGTCAACCGATACCCACCTGGAGTCCTCCGCACCGCGCGGCCCCTGCGCGGTGCCGCGATGCGTGATGACGAGGAGCGCGGTGACTGAGCTGGCGGTGCACCGCATCCCGCCCCGCTCCTGGTGGCGTGGCGGGAACCTGTCTGACGCTGCTCCGACCGGATTGATGGCGTGGCTGCGCTGGACCGGCCTGTTCGTGGGCCTGGCCACCCTGGCTGTCTCGCTACCCCTCACCGCGGTTGACAGCCGGCCCGGTGTCCGAACCGGGGCGCTCGTCGGTGTGATCGTCATGGCCGCGTGGTGGGTGATGGGTTACCGGCGTCGTGGGTTCATCTGGTTCGCCGACCTGGTCGCCGCCGTGGCGCTGGCTGCCATCGCCACCGGCTTGAGCAACCCCGCCCAGGTGCTGTGCTCCTACTTCGTGGCGCTGTGCTATCGAGCCCTGTTCGGCCAGAAGCGCGACATCTCGTTCGCCGGTCTGGTCATTGCCGGCTCCTACGCCGCCACGGTTGTCGCGGGCAATGGGTGGGACAGCCCCAGCCTGCTCGGCCAGCACCTGATGCCCGCCGCGTTGCTGCTGCTCGCTGCTCGGTGCTGCACGAGGTTACGGCCAGGCTGCATGCACACGAGCGCGCTGGCGCCGCCAGCCAGATCCTTGCCGATGCCGGCGTGGCCTTGTTGTCGTCCGGCTCCCAGCGGCGCATCGCGGTGACCGCCTCCTCCGCGGCGCGCCGCCTGTTGGCCGCCCACAAGGGCTACCGGGTGGCTTTCGCGGTCGTGGAGGACGAGCAGCTGGTGGACATCGACGAGCACGGCACGGCCGGTCGGCCGTTGCCGCTGCAGGCGCTGCCCGACGCCGTGCGGGCCAGCCTGTCGCGCGCCGTGCCGTTCGCCACCCTCAGCTTCTCCGCCG
>JALZLC010000183.1 GCA_030858885.1 Actinomycetota bacterium | reverse complement strand
GGGGATCGAAGGCTGTGGGGCTGGCCTTCCCGACGCTGGCGATACCTAATCGCCACAGCCGATATTGACCGCCAGACACGCTGTGCGGCCGCTGGTTATCCCACGACGACCGAGACGAGGACGGCGCCATGACCGTGACGTTCCGCCGCTGGCAACCCGAGGAGGCCGAGGCGGCGGCAAGCTTCCTGGCAGGTGACGAGTGGCAGTTCCATGCCTTGCGGATCCCGACCCTGGAAGCCGCCCGGGAACGAGTGGCGTCCTTTCCCGACGACGACGTGTTCTGGATCGAAGTCGATGGCGCGGTCGCCGGGCTGCTGCGTGTCGAGGATGTCCATGCGCAGGACTGCGATGCCACCATCGACATCCGCTTGGCGGAGGCCTGGCGGGGCCGCGGCCTCGGTGAGCAGGCGATCCGCTGGACCGCCGAGCACGTGTTCAGCTCCTCCTCGCAACAACGCCTGTATGGCCAGACCCGCGTCGACAACCACGCCATGCGCACGATGTTCCGCCGCTGCGGCTTCGTGAAGGAAGCCCACTACCGCCAGGATTGGCCGCGCCCCGACGGGACGCTGAGCGACTCCGTCGGGTACACGCTGCTGCGCCAGGACTGGGAGCACGGGACGACCACGCCGGTGGCCTGGGACGACGAACGGTCCTAGCCCTGCTCAGCCGCCACGCAGTCGCTGATCACGTCGGTCAGCAGCCGCCGGCCGCGGCCGGTGACCTCGACCTCCAGGTACTGCTCCTCGGCTGCACCGACACGCAGCCACAACGGCAGCAGGAAGGTCTTCTTGCTGTCGGCCACCGCGTGCGCGTCACAGCGTGACGCCGCGACGGCCACGGGCACGGTGAGCCGCTCGTCGCCCGGCCGCAGGATCGCCAGCGCACGCTGCGAAACCCGTTGTGGTCGCTGCAGACCCCGTTGTGGTCGCTGTGGACCCCGTTGTGGTCGCTGTGGATCCCGTTGTGGTCGCTGTGGACTGTCATCTACATGAGCCGTGACGGTGAAGATGACGTTGCCTCCCACGGCGGTCAGCACGATCGGTTCCCGTGACGCCCGCCGGCGTAGGACCAATCTGCCTCGGGCGTCGCGATACCCCCTACCGGCTCGCGTCCAGCCTGGGCCGTAGCGGACCTGCACGGCTTCGCGCAGGGCAAGCAGCCCGCACTCGGTGTCGTGCAGGCGTTGCAGCGTCGGGCTGGGCGAGGGCAACGCCAGGCGTGCTCGTGACTGGTTGCCGTCCGACGCGCGGACTCGCAACCGCACGAACGGCTCGGACGATGTTGGCGCCTGCCGCCCGCACCGCACCTCCCCGTAGCCAACCTTGAGGTCCTTGCGTTCGTCTGGCTGCAGCAGCGTGTCCTTGGCAATCGGCGGCTGGGCCTTGAACAGCCGGCCGAACAGCTGGATCTGCTCGACGCGCACGGGCGAGGCACCCTTGTTGACCACGATGACTTCCACCATGCGCTCAGCGACGAGGTAGCGCGGCTTTTCCACGTCGACGACCAGCGCCGGCTCCACGGAAGCCGCCGAGGACGCCGCCGACGAGGGCGCGGCCGCGACATCACGCCCTCGGCCGAGGCGAACGAACCCCACCGCCGCCAACCCGCAGCAGACGACGAGCACCACGGCCAGCATCGCTATGGTGCGCCACCGCGGTGCACCTTCCGAGTTCATGTCACGACCCCTGCCCTGGCATGGACGGAGGGACCATCTCGATGCCATCGACGACGGCGCGCAGCAGGGCGCGCTGGGCATCACTGACTCCAGCGACGCTGACGGCGTAGGTCACTCCGGCGGAGCGCCAGCGGCGCATGCTGCGGGCCCCAGCGGATGCGCTCGCCGGCTGCCGCAGACGTCCGGTTCGCGCCGCTGCGACCACGACAGAAGCCTCACAAGGGCACCGTCCCGGCGGGACGGGGAAGCCTTGCGCCTCGATGACGAAGCTCGCACCCGAGGGTCGGCGCACGACGCAGCCGACGGGCCCGACGCCGGTGCACTGCGCGGTGCGCGGCGGGTAGGGCAGCCGGCGTGGGCAGGGCACGGCGTGGCCGAGCGCGTCGGCCCCCGCCTGGCAGCGCAGCCTGAACAGCTCGGTGGGCACGAGGTAGATGCCACCGACGATCTGCGTGTCGGCAGGCGGCGGCGCCAGCGAGTAGCCGGCCGTGGTGGCCGAGGAGCGATCGCGGTAGCAGGCAGCCGGTCGCCGCCCCTCGGGTGGCGGACCGGGGTGGGTGGGCGGCTAGAACCGCCGGTCGATGTGCGCGGCGAACGGAGCAGCCGGTGGGCAGAACCACCAACCGCTGTTGGCGTACTGCAATGGCTGCCGTGCGCCGACTTCGACGCCGGCAGGCGCGACCTCGGTCGCCTCATCCTGGTCGCGGTCCTCGATGGTGAGCTCCTGATCGGGATCGACCGCCCCCCGGCCGCCCTGCAGTAGCGCGACAAGCAGCAGCGCGATCGCCGCGATGCCGGCGGCGCCGACCAGCCGCTGTGAAACGCCACGTGGCGTCCCCGTCTCCCAGTCCGAGCCGGCCATCAGCCCCGTGCCACCTTCCGCACCCCGTTCGCAACGGCGCGCAGCACGGCTCGCGCGGACGGGCCCTCCCCGTCGACGCTGACGGCGAACACCACCCCGCCATGAACCCAGCGGCGCAGCAGATGACCCTGGTGGGGATAGCCCCCGCCGCCCTGCCACGGCGGGCCGTCAGGGCATGCCACCACGTCGCTGCCGAGACCCTGCGCCCGGCCGCCATAGACAGCGGCTGGTGGGCAGCCAGACAGGATGCCGGCCCTGCCACGACGCGCCGTGGTCACCGCGATATAGGGCTCGCAGTCGTAGCAGGTGCCGCGCGGCCGCGATGGGGTCGAGACCACGATGAAGCCCACACTGGCGGGACGCCGGTAGACACAACGAGCAACGCCTGTCCCCGCGCACTGCGCCGCGCTGACCGGGGAGGGCAGGACACCGGGGCAACCGACGGGATGCCCCAACTGCCGCGCCGCCTGCCGGCAGGGCGCGCGGAACCGATCGGTGCGCACCAAGTAGAGACCGCCAACCTGGATGGTGCCCACCGGCAGCGGTGCCTCGGCGTAGCCGGCCGCGATGGCGACCCCAAGGTCGCGGTAGCAGGTGGTCGGCGCCTGCCCTCGCGGAGTGGCGGGGTGACCCGGCGGATAGGCCTGGCCGTCGTCGTGGGTGGCGACGGGGAAGTCGGGCGAGCAGAACCACCGCCCGCTGCCGGCAGCCCGCAGGGGCGCCCGCGCCACGATCTCGACGTCGCGCGACCCGCCTTCCCTCGCGTCGCGCCCCTGGACCGCCCCGTCGTCGAGGCCTTCAGACGCTGCGTCGACCCGCAACCCGGAGCCGGTGCGGACCGCCCAACCCGCGGCCGTCACGGCCAACAGGGCGGCGAAGATGCCGAGCCAGCGCCACCGCGGCCGGCGGTGGTTTCCCGTGTCCCAGGCGTCGGGCATGTCAGCCGTTGGCATCCACGTAGGCCAGGTCGCGCACGAGCTGCCGCAGCACGTCGGCGTGGGCGGGGCTGAACCCCTCGATGCTGATTGCGTAGTCCACCGCGCCACGGCGCCACCGTGTCAGGGTGTGCTCTTCGTGAGGCAGCCCGCCGGCGTTGGGCAGCCACGGCGGCCCCTGTGGGCAACGCTCGAACTGGCTTGCGGGCTGCTCGGGCGCAGGGGACCCGACGATGCCGTCGCAGGTCACCAGCGGCGCAGCCGCCTGGTCGCCGGCGGGTGCGGCCGCCACAACGACGTGCGCGTCGCAGCCGTCGCACCAATCGTTAGGCACGGGGAAACCGCGAGCCTCCATCACGAAGCCCCCGGCGAAACGGCAGCCGGCGGCCAGGCAGCGGGCGCTGCCGCCCGGGGTGGGCAGGCGCGACGGGCACGGCACCGCATAGCCGAGAACGCCTGCGGCCTGCTGGCACACCGCCGGCAGGCCGGTCGGCGTCGGCTCCAGGTAGATGCCGGCGACCAGATCGACGTTGGCGGGCGGTGGCGCGATCTCGAAGCCGGCCTCCAGCGCGGCCGGCCCGTCGGCGTAGCAGGCGCTCGGGCGTTCCTCCACTCCGGGGCCCCCGGGATGCTCGGGCGGGTAAGCCGCCCCGTCACTGAAGACGCGCACCGGGAACTCCGCGCTGCAGAACCACCGCTCCCCGGCTTCGTACGGGGCCTGCACCACCAACTCCAGTTCGCGCTCGCCGACCTGCGCCGCCTCGCCGCCGGTCTCCACGGAGAGCCCTCCGCGGTCGCGCAGCAGGATCGCTGCCACGATCAATCCGGCGATCAGGACCCCGACGCCGATTGCCCGCCACGGCGGGCCTTGGCGGTCACCGACCTCCCAGTGCGAG
>JALZLC010000182.1 GCA_030858885.1 Actinomycetota bacterium | reverse complement strand
CGGCGGCGTGTGCGCCGTGACCGCACCCCAGATGCTGGCGGAGTGGTGGGTGGAGCAGAACGAGATCCGGGTCTTCCACCAGGAGCTGGAGGCGGTGCACGCCTACCGCAGTGACCCCTGGACCTGGTTGTACCTGGAACGACCCGTCTCCTACTACTACGAGTCCTGCGACGAGGAGAAACTCGCCGCAGGCGACTGCGTCACAGCGCAAGGCAACGTCGAGGAGATCCTCGGCCTCGGCAATCCGGCCGTGTGGTGGCTCGCCCTGGCGTCCTTACCGCTGCTGGGCTGGTGGGCGGCTCGTCGGCGGGACTGGCGTGCGGCAACGGTGCTGCTGTTCTTGGGGCTGCAGTACCTGCCGTGGTTCGTCGTCCCGCGCCCGAACTTCTTGTTCTACATGGTCCCCGCGGTGCCGTTCCTGTGCCTGGGGCTGGCGTATGCCGCGTGGCGGCTGGGGCGCCGGCCGCGGCTGCGCTGGCTGCCCGCGGTCGTCGTCATCCTCGCTCTGGCGGCGTTCGTGTTCTTCTACCCGGTCTGGGTGGGCATGGAGCTGTCACAGCCGACGTGGCAGCTACGGATGTGGGTTCCCACCTGGATCTGAGCAGCGGCTGTCCCGGTCTGGATCCAGGGCGGCGTGCAGCTGGCCGTAGAGGCGCGCGAGGTCGGGCAGCTGGTAGGAGGCATTGAGCCCGCTGGGGTTGGGCAGCAGCCACACGCGGGCGCCGGCCAGCGTCTCGTCCTGCTCGCCGGGCACCGCCTTGGGCCGGTCGAAGGCGACCCGGTAGGCCGTCATGGCCAGGAAGGCCACGAACGTGGGTCGGTAGCGCCCCACCCGCCGCCGCAGCGCCGGGACTCCGGCGCGCAGCTCCGCGGGAGTCACCTCCGCGGCGGTGGCGGTGGGACGGCCAACCAGATTGGTGATCCCGAAGCCGAGCTGGAGCAGCTCCTCGCCGTCGGAAGGCAGGAACCTGCGAGGCGTGAACCCCGCGGCATGCAGCGTCGGCCACAGCCGGTTGGCCGGGTTGCCGAAGTGGTAGCCGCTGGCTGCCGACCACAGGCCGGGGTTGATGCCCACGAACAGGCAGCGCAGCCCCGGACGGATGAGGTCGGGCAGCTTGCGGTGCTTCGCCGCGCCCAGCTGGGCGCGGGACGGTCGTGATCGCGGCGAGACGGCGGGCATCGCCACGCATCTTCGCCGAGCCTGGCAGGCTGCAGCCATGCTGACCGAACGGCCCTCGGCGATCTCCGAGGCACAGGCACTCTTCGCGCCCGACGGCGTGTACCTCAACACGGCGTCGATGGGACTGCCGCCGCGACCCGCGTGGGACGCACTGCAAGCCAGCCTTGACGACTGGCGGCGAGGCGTCGGCGACATGCACCTGTGGGACGAGGCGGTGACCTCCGCACGCGAGAGCTTCGCCGGCCTGGTCGGGGTCCCGGCGGCGCACGTCGCCGTCGCCAATCAGGTTTCAGTCTTCGCCGGCCTGGTCGCCGCCGCACTGCCCAGCGGCGCCACGGTGCTGCTCGCCGAGGGCGACTTCACTTCGTTGCTGTTTCCCTTCCTCGCCCAACGCGACCGCGGCGTCCAGGTGCGGGTCACCGAGCTGTCGCGGATCATCGAGGCCATCGGCGCCGACATCGACCTGGTGGCAGTCAGCGCGGTGCAGTCGGCCGACGGGACGGTCCTGGACCTGGCTGAGCTGGCCGCCGCGGCCACCGCCAGTGGCACGCAGACCCTTGTCGATGCGACCCAGGCCTGCGGCTGGCTGCCGCTTGACGCCTCAAGCTTCGACTACCTCGCCGTGTCCGGCTACAAGTGGCTGCTGGGGCCGCGGGGAACCGCCTGGATGACGGTGCGCCCGGAACGGATGGACGACCTGCGCCCCCATCACGCCGGCTGGTACGCCGGCGAGGACGTGCACGCGTCCTACTACGGCACACCGCTGCGGCTGGCATCCTCGGCGCGCCGCTTCGACGTGTCGCCGGCGTGGTTCAGCTGGGTCGGCGCCGCTCCCGCCCTGCGCCTTCTCGCACAACTGGGTGTCCCCGCGATTCACGCGCACGACGTGGCGCTGGCCAACCGCTTCCGGGCTGGGTTGGGCCTGCCGCTCGGCAACTCGGCCATCGTGTCGACCACAACGCCACCAGGAGCCGCTGAGCGTCTCGCCGCTGCAGGGGTGGTCACCGGTCTTCGGGCGGGGCGGCTGCGCTGCTCATTTCACCTCTACAACACCGAGGCGGACGTGGATCGCGCCCTGGAGGCGTTGGGGTAGGAGCCGGTCACGCTTCCTCATAGCGCAGGCGGACGTCGCTCGCGCCGCGGACGGCGGCCACCCGCTCGGCCTCGGCGGCGATGCCCGTGCGGACGGCGGTCGTCACGCTCTCGAAGGGCTGCACCGTGACCTCGACCCGCCCCTTGCCGGCGGCGCGAGCCCGCCACACCGCAGCGATCTCGGAGCCCACCAGGACGACACCGGGGTTGCCGAGGATGCGCCAGACCAGCTTCCGCCTGGCCCTGTCAGCGACCAGCAGATCGCGGTCGCGGGCCTGCAGGAACGGGTCGGACGGCGGCAGCAGGCGGACCACGTCGGGAGCCGGTGACGCCTCCCGCAATGGCGCTACCTGCTCCTCGGTGATCCAGGTCTTGCGGCCTTCGACCTGCACCGCAGTCAGGTCGTCTGGGAAGGCCGGGCGTATGGCCGCCGCGCTGCTGCCCAGGTAGCTCGCCGCGTCGCTGAGGGTGGCCGGCCCGTGCAAGCGGAGGTAGGCACGGATCAGGTCACCGGGACCCGTCGAGGTGGGCGGCACCGACGGCTGATCGTCCAGCGGAGCCAGCGTGGCCGGTGCGTGATCGGGCAGCAACCGGACGCCGGCGAACGGGCCGACCTGCTGGAACAAGCCGCCGTACACGTGCGTGGCCTGGCAGCTGCGGCAGGCGTACGAGTAGGCGGCAGGTAGGCGCGCGGTCACGCCCGCGCTGACCTCGCCCTTGGGCGTCGGCCCGGTCACCACGGCGCGCATGGCGGCGGCCGCGGCGGCGAATGCCTCCATCCCCTGCACCCTGGCGGCCTTGAAGGGTCCCCGTTCCGCGGCGAGGCGCGCGACGGCGTCGGCATCGCTGATCGGCCACAGCGCGCTGGCCAGCGTCGGCAGGTCGCGGGTGCGGTGCAGGTGGGGTGCGCCGCGGAAGGACCACAGCAGCGTGAAGGCCGGGTCCGTCATCGCATCGTCCGGGTCGGCTGGTAGCCGGGCGGCCAGCGCGAGGCGCGCAGAACCGACGTTGGTGTCCTGCACGCCGAGGTCGAAGACCGCAAGCTCGTCGGGGCTGCCCGCCTCGCGGCCGAGTCCTTGCGCGGCTGCGCGGTACGCCAGCACCTGCCGGCGTTCGACGCTGAGGGTCACGGTCTGCTCAGGAGCCAGAACCGGAACCGGAACCGGAGCCGGTGGGCGGCTGGTGCAGGCCAAAGGGCGAACCCTGATCGTCGCGGCAAAGCTTGAAGCGGCCGAGCCGTGCGACCGAGTCGGCATCACCCTCAACGTCCATGTCGTCCACGCTGCCGCCGAGGTCGCGCACCCGTTCGAGCGCCGCCTCCATGTCGTCGACGCTGAAGAAGACATACGGCGACGCCCCGGCGTCGCCTCCGTGCATCCCGCCTTGCAGGTTCGGCGCGGTGATCATGAACCCACCACCGGACGGCCCTGGCTCAAAGGTCCACCCGAACAGTCCTTCGTAGAACGCGCGCCCACGCTCGGTGTCTTCCACTCCGAGTTCGAAGAAGGCCATCTCGCCGGTCATCGCATCTCCTTTGTCACCTGAGCAGCCGGCACCCATCCCGAGGGGCCGGCGTCCATCCCGGAGGGATTCTCGGGTCTGCAATGCCAAGGTATCCATGGTCAGCAGGCTGGAATCGCCGTGGCCTCGAAGTTGAGGACGGGCGGCTGAGGTGATCCCCAGCCGCCCGTGGATCAGCCCAGCCTGGTGTCGGCGTACACCGCCATCGCGTCGCGCAGGTAGGCCACCAGGGCGTCGTTGCCCTGGCCGATGTTGCGGGTGAAGCGCTCGTCGTCGACGTACATCTGCCCCAGGCCCCGGTAGGCCTCGGCGTTGGGCGTCCAGAACAGGCTGGTGACCTGGTAGTGCAGGTCGAGCAGTTCCTGGACCCGCTCGTCGTCTGCGGCAACGCCGTCAGCCAGCAAGCTGGCCAAGCCGTCGTGCACCCGGCCGTAGCCGGTGCGAGCATTTTCGGCTTCGACGGGCGTGCAGTCCTTCATCCGCGCATACGAGGCGTCGACGGCTTCGTCACCCCACCGCTGCCGTGCCTCGGCTTCGTAGGGGTTGTGCTCGAAACCGTCGAACATGGTGTCTGCGGTCATGGTTCCTCCTTCCTGCATCTCGTCGATCGTTCGGTCGATGGTGCGCAGCTGGCGCCGCAGCCGCTCCTGCTCCTCGATCAGCCGGCGGCGGTGGCGCCGTAGGACGACGACCGTGCCGTCGCGACTGTCGCGTTCGAGGATCTCGGCGACCGCCTGCAGGCTCAGACCCAGGTTTCGCAGCAGCAGGATCTGTTGCAGCCGCAGTAGCTGCTCCTGCTCGTAGTGGCGCCAGCCGTTGCCGGCCACCCAGGCCGGTGGCAGTAGGCCGATGGCGTCGTAGTGGCGCAGCGTCCGGGAGGTCACTCCGGAGGCGCGGGCTATCTCAGCGATCGACCAGCTCACCCCCGAACCTCCGTTTCCGTCGTCGTAACCAGGTGGGAACCGCCCGACCTACCGCACGGTATGCGTTGACGTTGCGTCAACTTCAACCTCCTGAAGGGAAGTCTTCTTGACTCACCAAGCGCTTCCAAGAAGCATCATGATGCTAGAATCCTCGCATGCGAACGACGATCACCTTCGAACGAGATACGGCCGCGGCCATCGAACAGCTCCGACGCGAGCGGGGCTTGGGCGTCAGCGGCGCCGTCAACGAGCTGATCCGCAGGGGCCTGGGTGCCAGACCGGCACGCCCGCCCTTCGAACAGCGCACCTCTCCAGGGCACGCGCGCATCGACGTCACCGACATCGCGGAGGCCCTCGAAGTCCTTGAGGGGCCGGGCGCCCGCTGATGCTGGTCGACGCCAACGTCCTGCTCTACGCGCAGGACGATTCCAGTCCACATCACGTCGCGTCGCTGCGGTGGTTGGTCGGCGCCCTCAACGGCGACGTCCGCATCGGGCTGCCCTGGCCCTCGCTGCTGGCATTCGTGCGGATCCGCACGAACCCCCGTGCGTACGCCCGCCCGCTGGCGCCCGACGAGGCCTGGCAGCAGGTCGCCGACTGGCTTGAGGCGCCGGCCGCCTGGCTCCCGACGCCAACTGAACGCCACGCGGCGGTGCTGACAGGATTGGCGCGCCGCTACCAGATCGGCGGCAAGGCCGTGACCGATGCCCATCTCGCCGCACTGGCGATCGAGCATGGCGTCGGCGTGTGCTCCGCTGACACCGACTTCGCGCGCTTCGAGGAGCTGCGGTGGGTCAACCCTCTGGCATCGGCCCACTGAGCGGGACGCGAAGTTCGCTCGTTTGGTCAGCCGTAGAGCAGCGATCCCGGCGTGGTGAGCAACTCGCCCGTCTCCAGCCAGGTCTTCAGACCGGACAGGATCATCGGCCAGCCGCCGTAGAGCTCCTCGTTCGCGTCCTCGCGAAGCTGGTCGTGGGTGACGGTCAGCCGGCAAGAGTCGCCAACCGGTTCGATCTCCCAGGTGACCCTCGAGGTGCCCTCGCTCTTCACCTCGTCACTCCACAGCGCAACCATGCTCTGGACCAGCCGGCGCGGGGGGTCGACCTCAAGGTTCTCGCCTTCCCCCAAGAGCCCGTTGGCCCCCGAGTGGCTCATCTCGAAACGCGAGCCGGGTGTCCAGTCCGAGCTGATCCGGGTGCCAAAGTGGTACTTGCTCCTGATCTCGCTGTCGGTGATCGCCTCCCAGAGGCGCTCCGGCGTGGTGCGGATGTAGATCTCGAAGACCTTTTCCATGGGACTCTCCAATCTGGTCTTGAGCCCGCTGAGCGCGGCCGCCCAGGGCTCGGCGTACTTGCTCACCCAGCGGTCGTGGACGAGTCGGATCGGGACCGGGTTCAGGAAGTGGAGCTTCTCGCGGCCTCGCCGCTTGGTGACCACCAAGCCCGCCTCCTCAAGCTGCCTCAGGTGCTTCATCACGCCGAATCGCGTCATCGAGAAGCGCTCCTCGAGCGCGCTCAGCGTCTGCCCGTCTTCGCGGAACAGCTCGTCGAGCAGACTCCGCCGCGTGGGATCGGCGAGGGCTCTGAACACCGCGTCCATACCGCCGAATATAGGTGACTGTTTAGTCACCTGTCAAGGCTGACAGCGTGGTGGTTCTCCGACTGGAGCGCGACGCCGGCTACTCGGGTCGGCCGCCCTTCGACTCCCACGCCCGGTGCCCGTAGGTGCCCGAGGTGAGCGATCGATACGACTCGTCGACGATCTCCTCGAGGAGGCCGAGATCCACGGCCGCCAGGTCCTTGAGAAACAGGCAGCCGACGCCGGTGGTGTGCGGTCCCAGCTTGGCCAGCCGCTCGGCGTAGGCGCCGATCCCGTCCAGCAGGTAGATCGTGGTAGCGGCCTTGCGGGGGGAGAAGCCCGCGGCGGGGGCGTCGCCCTCTCGGCCGCTCTTGTACTGGTAGTGGTACTCGCCGAAGCCGATGATCGACTTGCCCCACATCCGCGGCGGCTCGCCGGTGACCCGTCCCATCAGCTCCACGAGCGTCTCGGC
>JALZLC010000160.1 GCA_030858885.1 Actinomycetota bacterium | reverse complement strand
CTGGGCCTGCTCGATGCCGGCGGCGCGGTGCGCATCGGCTTCGTGCACTACCACGGCGCCGAGGACGTCGACCGGGTGCTGCAGGCGCTGGCCGACCTCAACTGAAGCGACGGAGGTGGACGTGCTTGCACGGGCGGAGCGTGGGCAGGATTGTGATACGTCCGCCCGCCGCCCACCGCCCGCCAGGAGCCACCGGTGACCCAGGATCTCGATCTCCTCGCGGTCAACACCATCCGCACGCTGTCCATGGACGCCGTGCAGCGGGCGAACTCTGGCCACCCCGGGACGCCGATGGCGCTGGCGCCGCTGGGCTACGTGCTGTTCACGCGGCATCTGGTGCACAACCCCGCCGATCCGGAATGGCCCGACCGCGACCGCTTCGTGTTGTCGGCCGGTCACGCCTCGATGCTGCAGTACAGCCTGCTGCACCTGACCGGCTACGACCTGCCGCTGGAGGAGATCCGCCGCTTCCGCCAGCTCGGCAGCGCGACCCCCGGCCACCCCGAGCACTTCGAGACCCCCGGCGTGGACATGACCACCGGCCCCCTCGGTCAGGGACTGGGGTCGGCGTTGGGCATGGCGCTGGCAGAACGGATCCTTGCCGCGCGCTTCAACCGCCCCGGTCACCAGATCGTGGATCATCGCACCTGGGTGATCGCCAGCGACGGCGACATCATGGAGGGTGTCGCCAGCGAGGCCAGCAGCCTGGCGGGGCACCTCGGCCTCGACCGGCTGGTCGTGCTGTACGACGACAACCGGATCACGCTGTCGGGCCGGGCCTCTGACAGCCTGTCCGAGGCGGTCCCAGAACGTTACGAGGCCTATGGCTGGCGGGTCCTTGCCGTCGATGACGTCAACGACCTCGACGAGATCGACGCGGTGCTCAAGCAGGCGTCGGTGCCAGAAGGCCGCCCCACCCTGGTGCGCTACCCCTCCACCATCGGCTACGGCGCCCCCAACCTCGCCGATACCTACAAGGCCCACGGTTCACCGCTGGGCGACGAGGAGATCGCGGCGGCCAAGCGCTTCTACGGCTGGGACTACCCCGAGCCGATGACCGTGCCGGAGCCGGCCCGCCAGCACGCCGACCAGAACGAGCGAGGCGGGCACGCCCAGGCGCAGTGGCGCCAGCGTTTCGACGCCTACCGCCAGGACCATCCAGACCTGGCTGCCGACTTCGAGCGGATCATGGGCAAGCGGCTGCCGGACGGCTGGGACGAGGACCTGCCGACGTTCTCGCCGGGCGACGACGAGCTGGCGACGCGCAAGGCGTCGGGTGCGGTGCTCAACGCGATCGCGGCTGGCATGCCCGAACTGGTGGGCGGCTCGGCCGACCTGTCGACGTCGAACAACACCGACATCGCCGACGGTGGGCTGATCGGCCCGCATGAGTTCGGCGGCCGCAACCTCAACTACGGCGTGCGTGAGCACGCCATGGCGGCCGCGATGAACGGCATGGCGCTGCACGGCGGCCTGCGCCCCTTCGGGGGCACGTTCCTGACCTTCACGGACTACCTGCGGCCGTCGCTGCGGCTGGCCTGCCTCATGGGGCTGCCCATCGTCTACGTCATGACCCACGACTCCATCGGTCTCGGCGAGGACGGCCCGACCCACCAGCCGGTGGAGCACCTGGCGGCCCTGCGGGCCATCCCCAACCTGCACGTCCTGCGCCCCGCCGACGCCACCGAGACGGTGGGGGCTTGGCGTTCCGCGATCGCGCGGACCGAAGGCCCCACCCTGCTGGCGCTCAGCCGGCAGGACCTGCCGGTGCTGGAAGGCACCGACGCCGAGGAGGTGCCGCGGGGCGCCTACGCGGTCACCGACGTCGCCGAGCCCGACATCGTGCTGGTCGCCACCGGTTCGGAGGTGCATCTGGCCGCCGACGCAGCCACGCTGCTCGGCGAGCGTGGCGTTGCGGCTAGGGTCGTGTCGATGCCGTCGTGGGAGTTGTTCGAAGTTCAGCACGACGACTACCAGGAAGCTGTGCTGCCCGGCGACGTGCCGGTGCTGTCGGTCGAGGCGGCGACCAGCTTTGGCTGGTCGCGCTGGGCCGACGACCATGTCGCTCTCGACCGCTTCGGCGCCTCGGCGCCCGCCGGCGACCTGTTCGACGAGTTCGGTTTCACACCAGAGGCGGTCGCCGAGGCCGCCCTGGACCTGCTGCAAGGCTAGGCCCGGCCGGCGTCGTGCGCCGCCCCACGACCAGTAAGGAAGCGACCATGGCACCCAACCCACTGCAACAGCTCAGCGACCTGGGACAGGCGGTGTGGCTGGACTCCATTCGCCGCTCCTACCTGCAGCCGGACGGCTACCTGCCACGGCTGATCG
>JALZLC010000139.1 GCA_030858885.1 Actinomycetota bacterium | reverse complement strand
GTCGGCGTGACGAGCGAGTGGTGGACAAAGTGCCTGGCCAGACCGGGTATGGTGCCCGCGGCAGGATTCGAACCTGCGGCCTTCTGCTCCGGAGGCAGACGCTCTATCCCCTGAGCTACGCGGGCAGGCGGCGCAGTGTACATGGGGCTTCGCCGTCCTGGTCGGGACAGCTCGCCAAGCTCCCGGATCGACGCAGCAGCGCGATGGGTACCATTCGAGGGGCGGTCGGTAAGGCGGTCGGTAAGTAGGAGACTGTGTTGGCGCGTGTGATGGCGGTCGATGACGACCATGTGATTCGTGGGCTACTCGAGGTCAACCTCGAGATGGAAGGCCACGACGTCATCACCGCTGTGGACGGCAAAGACGCGCTGACCAAGGTCCGTGAGAACCCGCCGGACCTGATTCTGCTGGACGTCATGATGCCCAACGTCAACGGCTGGCAGGTCGCTGAGGCGCTGAAAGGCGACGAAGCCACCCGCGACATCCCGATCGTGTTCCTGTCCGCCCGGGCGATGGAAGCCGACGTTCGCAAGGGTACAGATCTTGGTGTGGAGTCCTACGTCACCAAGCCCTTCGACCCCATCGACCTGATGGAGCTCGTCGCGCGACTGCTGGCCGAGCGAGGGCTGTAGCAGGATGCCGCCCCCAGCGCCCAGCGGCCCCGCTGAGCTGACAATCGCCTTCCGTAAGGCGTTGGCCGACGCCGGCCTGCCCGACCGGCAGCCGGCGTTCGAGCGCCCCCGCCAGCGCGAGCACGGCGACTGGGCCACCAACATCGCGCTGACGCTGGCCAAGCCGGTGGGACGCCCGCCGCGCGAGGTCGCTGCGACCATTCTCGAGCACCTGGCCGCCCCCGACGACGTCGAACGCGTCGAGATCGCCGGTCCCGGCTTCATCAACCTCCACCTGTCGCACGCGGCGCTGGAGGGAATCGTGCGCGCGGCGGTGCGCCAAGGTGCGTCGTGGGGCCGCAAGAACGCCACCGCACCAGCGCCCTCGGCCAACGTCGAGTTCGTGTCGGCCAACCCGACGGGACCGCTGCATGCCGGCCACGGGCGCCAGGCGGTCCTCGGCGACGCCATCGCCAACCTGCTCGACGCCACCGGCTGGAAGGTCACCCGGGAGTACTACTTCAACGACGCGGGCACGCAGATGCGACTGTTCGGCGAGAGCGTTGCCGCTGCGACGCGCGGCGAGGGACCGCCAGAGGGCGGCTATCGCGGCGCCTACATCGCCGAGCTGGCAGCGCAGATCGCCTCGTCGTCGTTGGACTCCCAAGACGTCATCGAGTCGGCCTACCAAAGCATCCTCCAGCGCATCGTCGCCACCCTGCAGCGCCTCGGCGTCGACTTCGACGAGTTCTTCGGCGAACGGACGCTGCACGAGTCAGGAGCGCTGGACCGCACCGTTGAGCGGCTGCGCACCGCCGGGCACGTCTATGAGACGGACGGCGCCACTTGGCTGCGCACCACGTCCTTCGGCGACGACAAGGACCGCGTCCTGATCCGCTCGGACGGAACGCCGACGTACTTCGCCGCCGACTGCGCCTACCTGGCTGAGAAGTTCGGCCGCGGCTACGACCGCTGCCTCTTCGTGTGGGGAGCCGACCATCACGGCTACGTCGGCCGGCTCAAAGCGGTCGCCGATGCGGAGGGGATCGGCCGGGACCGCGTCGAGTTCGTGGTGCACCAGTTCGTCAACCTGTTCCGTGACGGCCAGCCGGTGCGGATGAGCAAGCGCACCGGCGATCTGGTGACCTTCGACGAGCTGATCGACGAGGTCGGGCCGGATGCGGCGCGCTACACCTTTCTGCGGTTCTCCAGCGACGTGACGATCGACTTTGACATCGCCGAGGTCGTGCGGCAGGACCGCGAGAACCCCGTCTACTACGTGCACTACTCGCATGCGCGCATCGCCGGCATCATGCGCACCGCCACGGAACGTGGCGTGCAGCCTGGCACGGTGGACGACGCGGCGCTACAGCGGTTGCTCCATCCAACCGAGGATGAACTCGTCCGCCGCATCGGCGAGTTTCCGGAAGTTGTCGAGTACGCGGCCGGCGAACGCGCGCCCCACCGGGTCGCGCGCTACGCCGAGGAGCTGGCGGAAGCCTTCCATCGCTTCTACACCGAATGCACCGTGATCAGTGACGATTCCGAGTTGACGACGGCCCGCTACTGGCTGTGTGTCGCCACGCGGCAGACCCTCGTCAACGCGCTGGGCCTGCTCGGCGTCAGTGCGCCGGAACGCATGTGACCGAGTTGGCCCCGGGGGGACGTGCCATGAACCAACAGCAGCGATCGACTCGCCTACGACGGTATCGCCGCACCCTCGAGGGGCTGGTCGGCGTCCCGGCCACCGAGGGCAACCAGGTCGACGTCCTTCGCAACGGCGACGAGATCTTCCCGGCCATGCTGCAGGCGATCCGCGAGGCCACCAGCACCGTGGACATCACCACCTATGTCTACTGGACCGGCGACATCGCCGAGCACTTCGCGAAGGCCTTGAGCGATCGCTCCCGCGACGGCGTTCGGGTGCGGGTGCTGCTGGACGCCGTTGGTGCCCACGCCATGAGCAAAGAGCTCGGCGAGCAGATGAAGGATGCCGGCTGTCACCTGGAGTGGTTCCGCCCGCCGACGACCTGGAAGGTCTGGGAGACCAACAACCGCACCCACCGCAAGGTGCTGGTCTGCGACGAGGAGGTGGCCTTCATCGGCGGTGTCGGCATCGCCAAGGAGTGGGAAGGCGACGCCCGCAATCCCGAGGAGTGGCGTGACACCCACCTGCGGGTGCGAGGGCCTGCGGTGGACGGCTTGCGCGCGGCCTTTGTCGGTAACTGGGCCGAGACCGGTCAACCGCTGTTCGACGAGACCGACCGCTTCCCCGAGCAGCCGCAGTGCGGGGACTCGTTGGTGCAGGTCGTGCAGTGCCCGTCCCAGACCGGCTGGAGCGAGATGGCCACCGTCTACGGCGGGATGATCAGCATGGCCGAGCGGCACGTGCGGCTGACCAGTGCCTACTTCGTTCCCGACGAGCGCTTCGTCGACCTCCTGTGCCGCGCCGCTCGCCGGGGTGTGGAGGTCGAGGTGCTGGTCCCGGGTGAGCACACCGACAAGCGGGTGGTCCAAAAGGCCGGCGAGGCGGACTACGAGGAGCTGCTGGAGGCCGGCGTCACCGTCTGCCGTTACGGACCGACGATGCTGCACGCCAAGGTGCTCAGCATCGACGGTTTGGTGGCGACCGTCGGTTCGGCCAACTTCGACACGCGCTCCCTGCGGCAGAACGAAGAGGCGAACCTGGTGATCTTCGACCCCGACGTGGTCGCCGTCTTGGACCGTCACTACGCCCAGGACGTCGAGGTCAGCAAGCCCGTCGATCCCGACCGCTGGGCGCAGCGGGGAGCGGTGCAGCGCTCCGCCGAGGCAGCGACGGAGCTGATCGACGAGCAGCTTTGAGCCAACCCTGGCCGCGCACCGCGGGTTTCCAGGATGGTTGGCTGACCTCGGTCGGCGGTGTCGACGTCGTCGCGCTGGCCGCGAACTGCGGCACGCCGCTGTACGTCCTGGACCGCGCTGAGCTGCTGGCGCGGATGCGCGAGTACCGCCAGGCGTTCGGCCCGGACGTGTCGGTGATCTATGCCGCCAAGGCCCTGTGTGTCGTGGGCGTGCTGCAGCTGGTGGCCGGTGAGGGACTGGGAGTCGACGTGGCCAGCGACGGCGAGCTGCTGACCGCCGAGCGTGCCGGCTTCCCGATGCAGCGCGTGGTGTTCCACGGCAACAACAAGTCCCGCGCCGAGCTTCGCCGCGCCGCGCAGCTGGGGGTGGGCACGATCGTGGCGGACAGCCTCGACGAGCTCGAACGGATCGCCGCGGTCGCCGCGCAGGAGCGTCGGGAGCTGGCGGTGACGCTGCGGATCACGCCCGGCGTGGCCGCGTCCACGCACACGTTCATCGCCACCGGCCACGACGACGCCAAGTTCGGCTTCAGCCTCTGGCGTGGGGCGGCGACGCAAGGGATCGACCGGGCACTGGCCCTGCCCGGCGTGCGCCTGACCGGCCTGCACTGCCACATCGGCAGTCAGGTGACCGCCACCGACGACTTCGTGATGGCCGCCAAGGCGATGTGCCGTCTGCTGAAGGAGGTGCGCGACCGCCATGGCGTGGAGTTGGACGAGCTCAACCTCGGCGGCGGGCTGGGGATCGCCTACGGGCCCGACGACCGTATCCCTGCGGTCACCGACTACGCCGATCGGCTGCTGACCACGGTCCGCGACGAGCTGGCGGCGCAGCGCCTGGCAACCCCTCGCCTGTCGTTCGAACCGGGCCGCTCGATCGTCGGGCCGGCCGGCTTGACGCTGTACCGCGTCGGCACCGGCAAGCAGGTCGCCGGGTTGCGCCGTTGGGTCAGCGTCGACGGCGGTATGAGCGACAACCTGCGGCCGGCGCTGTACGGCGCCCGCTACCAGGTGGCGCCGGCCGGCAGGCCGAGGCGGGGCGGCACCGCCGAGTTCTCCGTGGCCGGCAAGCATTGCGAGACCGGCGATGTCGTCGCCACGGACGTGAACCTGCCCGTCGACCTCGGCGA
>JALZLC010000101.1 GCA_030858885.1 Actinomycetota bacterium | reverse complement strand
TCAGCGCGAGCTCAGGGGTGGCGACCAGTGCGGCGCCGGCGTGGACGCCGTCGCTGTAGGCCGACAGGATCGCCGCCGCGTTGGCGTCGACATCGCCGACCATTGGGTTGCACTGCGTCAGAGCCAGGCGCATGTCGTCTCCGCCGGCGGCACGGGTTTTACGCGTCCGAAACAGACGGGCAACCGCCGGGAAACTCGTCGTCCCTACCGTGCCGATCCTACCGGGACGGTTGTGGCCGTCCGCCCGAAGGTCAGGAGACCTGTATGCGCAAGTGGCTGTTGGTGACCGGGAGTGCGCTCGCGGCTGTGGCGATGCTGGCCGGGCCCGCCGCGGCTCAGGAGACACCGGTGACGGCGGCGTCGGTGCAGGCCAACCTCGACATCATCTTCCTGTTCGTCGCGGCGGCGCTGGTGTTCTTCATGCAGGCCGGCTTCGCGCTGGTCGAGACCGGGTTCACGCGTTCCAAGAACGCCGCGAACATCGCCATGAAGAACATGATGGACTTCTGCGTCGGCAGCCTGGCCTACTTCGCGGTCGGATTCGCGTTCATGTACGGGCGGCAGGTGGCCGGCCTCGTCGGCACTGACGGCTTCTTCCTGCAGGGCTTTTCGATGTACGAACCGGTGACCGGCGGGTCGCTGGAGATCGACTTCGTGTACCAGGTCGTGTTCGCCGGCACCGCCGCCACCATCGTCTCGGGTGCAGTCGCCGAACGCATGCGCTTCTCGAGCTACGTGCTGTTCTCGCTGGCGATGAGCTCGGTCATCTACCCGCTGGTCGGGGCCTGGAAGTGGGGCGGCGGCTGGCTGCACCAGCTCGGCTTCTACGACTTCGCCGGATCGACCGTGGTGCATCTGACCGGCGGCGTCGCGGCACTGATGGGCGCGTTGATCCTCGGTCCGCGCCTAGGCAGGTACATCGACGGCCGTACGATCCCGATCCCCGGCCACAACGTCCCCTTGGGGGTGGTTGGGACGTTGATCCTGTTCCTTGGGTGGTTCGGCTTCAACGGCGGCTCGGTGCTGGCCGCCGACGGGGCCGCCGTGGCGCCGGTGTTGCTGACCACAATGCTGGCGGGCTGCGCCGGCGGCGTGACCGCCACTGCCTACACCTGGCTCCGCCACGGCAAGCCCGACGTCGCCATGGCCTGCAACGGGATGCTCGCCGGGTTGGTCGGCATCACCGCCGGCGCCGACCGCGTCGACAGCTTCGGTGCAATCGGCATCGGCCTTATCTGCGGCGTCGCGGTGGCGCTATCGGTGGCGCTGCTGGACCGGGTGCGCATCGACGACCCCGTCGGGGCCATCAGCGTTCACGGCACCTGCGGCATCCTCGGCACCCTGTGGGTCGGGCTGGCCGCGACCGGCGCCGTTGACGGCGACATCACGTTCGGAGCCGGCCTGTTCTACGGCGGCGGCCTCGGAGCGCTTGCCGACCAGCTGATCGGCGTGGCCGCAACCTGTGGGTACGTGGCGGTCGCCGCGGGGCTGACGTTTCTCGGCATCAAGGCGGTCAACGGCCTGCGCGTCAGTGAAGAGGAGGAGATCGAGGGCCTAGACATTCACGAGCACGGCGTGTACGGCTACCCGGATCTGGCGCTCGGTCCGCAGGCCTTCCCCGCCGGCCCGCGCTCGTTGCCCGTGGGCGCTCCGGCGGCCACTCCCGCAGCCAGAGAGCCAGCGCTCGTCGAGTAGTGGTGGCTCGCCTGTTTCACCGGGTCCCCGGGGGTTGTCGCCTGCCGCGGCGCTACGTTGGCACCAGGCAGCGCACCCCGCCCAGCCGCGTGCAGGCCGCTCCAGCCCGAACGTGGGTGACCGCGCAGGGCGCTAGCATCCGGCGCCGGACAGGGGCGGCGTAGGAGGCGACGTGGACAGGCAGCAGGAGTACGTCCTACGCACCGTCGAAGAACGCGACATCCGTTTCGTGCGGCTGTGGTTCACCGACGTGCTTGGCATGCTCAAGTCCGTCGCGGTCACCTCCTCCGAGCTTGAGGGCGCCTTCACCGAGGGCATCGGCTTTGACGGGTCCGCGGTCGACGGGTTCGCGCGTGTCCAAGAGTCCGACATGCTGGCGGTGCCCGACGCGGCGACCTTCCAGGTGCTGCCGTGGCGAGGCAGCGGCGTCCTGGCACGGATGTTCTGCGACATCCGCACTCCGCAGGGTGAGCCGTTCACGGCGGATCCGCGCCACGTCCTGCGGCGCAATATGGCCAAGGCCGCGGAGATGGGCTTCAGCTTCTACGTCCATCCCGAGATGGAGTTCTTCCTGTTCAAGGGGCCGCAGGACCCCACCCCCCTTGACTCGGGGAGCTATTTCGACCTGACGCCGATGGACGTGCAGCAGGACTTCCGGCGTGAGGCGATCGAGACCCTTGAGGCGATGGGCATCTCGGTGGAGTACTCCCACCACGAGGTCGCCCCCAGCCAGCACGAAATCGATCTGCGGTACGCCGACGCGCTGACGATGGCCGACAACCTGATGACCTATCGCCTGGTGATCAAGGAGGTTGCGTTGCGCCGGGGCATCTACGCCACGTTCATGCCCAAGCCGCTCGCCGCTCACTGGGGCAGCGCCATGCATACGCACGTGTCGCTGTTCGACGGCGATCGCAACGCCTTCTTCGACGCGGGTGACCGCTATCACCTATCGACAACGGCCAAGCAGTTCATCGCCGGCCTTCTGGTGCACGCCCGGGAGATCGCGGCCGTCTGCTGCCAGTGGGTCAACTCCTACAAGCGGCTGGTACCCGGGTTCGAGGCTCCCGTGTTCGTGTCCTGGGGCCGGCACAACCGCTCGTCGATGGTGCGGATACCGATGTACAAGCCTCGCAAGGGCGCGTCGACCCGCGTCGAGTTCCGGGCACCGGACCCGGCGTGCAACCCGTACCTGGCGTTCTCGGTGATCCTGGCGGCCGGCCTGCGGGGCATCACCAAGGACTACGAGCTGCCGCCGGAGGCCGAGGACAACATCTACGAGATGACCGACGCCGAGCGCCGTGCGGCCGGGATCGGCAGCCTGCCGCACAATCTCGACGAGGCCTTGCGCGAGATGGAGGATTCCGAACTGGTCGCCGAGGCGCTCGGCGAGCACGTCTTCGAGTACTTCTTGCGCAACAAGCGCGTCGAGTGGGACGAGTACCGCTCGCAGGTCACGCCCTTCGAGCTGGCGCGCTACCTGCCGACGCTGTAGCGACGATGACCGACGAGGTCGCCGAGGCACTGGCGGCCAGCGCCAACCCCGAACGGGCTGCCGCGGCGCTGCAGCGTCTGGCCGAGCGCAACCCGCAGGGGCGGGCGGCGCTGGACGGCGAGGGGCTGCGGCGGCTGGTCGTGGTGGCAGGGATGTCAGAGGTCCTCGGGGAGACCCTCGCCGCCAGCGACGAGGCGCTGGAGGTGTTGACTGGTGACCTGGTGGCCTGGCCGGCGGGCGAGGTGCGCGACCGTTGCGAGCGGCGACTGGCGCGCGAGCAGAGCTCACCGGCCGCGGCGCTGGCCAGCGTGCAGCGGTTGGGTCTGCTCAACGTGGCCGCGCGCGACGGGCTGGGCCTGGCACCCGGCCTCGGTGCCGCCGGTGAGCTGGCCGACCTGGCCGACGGTGTGCTGGCCGCCGCGCTCCACCACGTCGCCGACCAGCGAGCGCGGGTGTCGGTCATCGCCCTGGGCAAGCTCGGTGGCCGTGAGCTGAACTACGTCTCCGACGTCGACGTGATCTTCGTCGCCGATGGGGATGTGGCCGTCGCGACCCGCACCGTCACCGACCTGCTGCGGCTGATGGGGGAGGTGACGCCGGCGGGTCGGGCCTACGAGGTGGATCCGAACCTGCGACCGGAGGGTCGTGATGGCCCGCTGGTGCGGTCGCTTGACGCCTACCGCGCCTACTACCAGCGCTGGGCCAAGACCTGGGAGTTCCAGGCCCTGCTCAAGGCGCGCCCGATCGCCGGAGACGACGCCGTCGGTGCGGCGTTCATGGCGATGGCCGAGCCGTTCGTCTGGCCCGACCGCCTCAACGGCGAGGCCGTCGAGGAGATTCAGCGGCTCAAGGCCGTGGTCGAACGCTCCGCCTCGGTCGTCCGCGCCGGCCACCGGCAGGTCAAGCTCGCCCCGGGTGGGCTGCGCGACATCGAGTTCGCGGTACAGCTGTTGCAGCTGGTGCACGGCCGCCACGACCCGAGCCTGCGCAGTCCCGGCACGCTGGCCGCTCTGGCCGCCCTGGCCGCCGGCGGCTACGTGGGCCGCTGGGATGCCGCCGCCTTCGCCGAGGCCTACGTGTTCCTGCGCACGGTCGAGCATCGCCTGCAGCTGGTGCGCCTGCGCCGGACCCACACGCTGCCGCAGCGCGCCGACGAGCGCCGGCGGCTGGCCCGGTCGATGGGATTTGCGGGAGCGGACGCGCTCGACCGCTTCGACACCGAGCTGCGGCGGGTGCAGGGCCTGGTTCGCACGCTGCACGCCAAGCTGTTCTACCGACCGCTGCTGTCGCGCTTCGCCGAGCTGTCGGCGGTGGAGCAGCTGCTGCCGGGCTCCGGCAGCCGGCTCGACGAGGTCGCGGTGAGCGAGCGGCTGGTCGCGCTCGGCTTCGACGACCCTCGGCAAGCCGTCGCGCACCTGGAGGCGATGGTCAGCGGGGTGACCCGCAGGGCCCGGATGCTGCAGATCGCGCTGCCCGCGGTGCTGCCGACGCTGGCGTCGGCCCCTGACCCTGGCGGTGGTCTGGGGGCGCTGCGATCGCTGACCGATCGCGCAGGGGAGGCTCCGGAGCTGCTGCGAACGTTGCGTGACAACCCTCCGGTGGCCGACCTGCTGGCGCAGGTGCTGGGCGCGAGTCCGTTGGTCGGCTCGTGGCTGGAGCGGCAACCCGAGGTGATCGGGGCGTTGAGCGACCTCACGGTGCTGGTGCAGCGGCGCGATGGTGCGGCCTACGCCCGGCTGGCCGAGGGATTGTTGCGGCGAGGCCACGACGCCGACGAGGCGGCCGAGGCATTGCGCCGGCTGCGCCGCCGGGAGGTCACGCGCACGGCCGTGCGTGATCTGGCGGGGATGGCCGACGTGGTCGACGTCGCCGCCGAACTGTCGGGGGTGGCCGAGGCGTGCCTGCAGGCGGCGGTCGAACTGGTGGTCCCTGACGGCGTTTCGCTGGCCGTCGTCGGGCTGGGCAAGCTCGGTGGCAGGGAGCTCGGCTACGCCAGTGACCTGGATGTGCTGCTGGTCGCCGAGCCCGCCGAGGCCCGGCTGGACGCTGAGCGCGCCGCCGAGCAACTGCTGCGGCTGCTGTCGGGCATCACCCCCGAGGGGCAGGCCTTCAAGGTGGACGTCAACCTGCGACCGGAGGGCAAGGACGGCCCTCTGGTGCGCACGCTGGCGTCCTATCGCGGCTACTACCAGCGCTGGGCCGAGCCGTGGGAGCTGCAGGCGTTGACCCAGGCCCGCCACGTCGCCGGCGACCGATCGCTTGGCGAGGCCCTGGTGGGGTCGCTGACCGACCTCGTCTACGCCTTGCCGGTTCCGGCCGACCGCTTGACGGCGGTGCGACAGATGAAGGCCAGGGTAGAGCGGGAACGGGCCGGCGGGAGTCACTCGAGAGTCCGGCGCACCCGCCCGTCACCTCGCCGTGCCGATCTCAAGCTGGGTCCCGGCGGGCTGTCCGACATCGAGTGGACGGTGCAGCTGTTGCAGCTGCGCCACGGTGGCCGCTTGCCGCGAGTCCGGCGGCCAGGGGTCCTGGACGCGCTGGAGGGGTGTGCCGGCGACGGGCTGATCGGCGCCGCGGACGCCGAGTGGCTGACGCAGGGCTGGCGGTTCCTGACGCGGCTGCGCAATGCCCTGTACCTGGCGGCATTGCGCGACAGCGAACGGCTGCCGGCCGCCGGAGCCGACCTCGAACGGGTGGCGCGGATGCTCGGGTACGACCGACCCGGCGCCCAGGCGCTCAGTGAGGATCTGTTGCGCGTGACCCGCCGGGTCCGCCGGGTCCACGAGCGCCTCTTCTACGACTGATCGGCTAGCTGCCGTCCGGCTGGCAGACGCAGAAGACGTTGCCTTCCGGGTCGAGCAGCCGGGTCCAGGCCATCCCGGGTGCGGCGGCCTCGCCATTCTGGGTGGCCCCCAGCTGTTGCAGCCGTGCCACCTCGCTCGTCCGGTCGGCGGTCTGAAAGTCGATGTGCAGCCGGTTCTTTCCCGGCGTGCGATCGTCGACCCGCTGGAAGCCAAGGTGCGCCAGCCCCGGCACCGCGCTGGAGACCACCACGAACTCGCCCCAGTCGGCGCTGACGGTACCTTCCAGGGCCGCTGCCCAGAAGGCCGCGAGCCGCTGCGGGTCGGCGCAGTCGACGGTCACCTGTTCCACGGTCAGGTCCATGGCCGCGAAGCGTACGACGACAACAAAGAGGATAGGTCACACAGTGGTGACCAACCCTTCTATCAGTCGCTGCTAGCCGACGGGTAAGCGTGCGAGTCGTCGTCGAACAGGCCAAAGGCATGATCGCGCAACGCGACGGCAGTGACGTCGACGCGGCGTTGGAGCGGCTGCGGTCATCCGTCCGCAGCAACCGGCAGCCGCTGCAAGAGGTTGCTCGACGAGTCGTGGACGGCGTCCTGCGGGTGTGATCGGCCCAATCGGCGCCTCGCATGAGCCGTCTATGCTCGTCGTCGTGCAGACAGACGAAGCGTTCGATGGTGTGGTGCGAAACCATGCTGCTCACCGGCCGCAGGGTCTCGGCGAAGGGCTGTTGGGCAGCCTGCTCGACCGGGCGCACTGGTCGCCCCCGGAGCTCGTGGTGCCGCTGATCGCCGAGGAAGTCGCCAACATCGGCGGCCGCGACGTTGCGATCTACCTGCAGGACTATGACCAGCTGACGTTGGTGCCACTGCCCGGCAAAGGGTTGGAGGACAACGGCTCCGAGCCCATCGACGGTTCCTTCGCCGGGCGCGCGTTCAGCAGCGATCTTCCCGTCGAGCGGCCGGAGCCCGACGGTGTGCGGCTGTTCCTGCCGATGCTGGACGGCAGCGACCGGGTTGGTGTGCTGGCCTACTCCCTGAGCGCCGTCGGGGACGCCGACCGCCGGCTGGCTGGCTGGCTCGCGGGGCTGGCGGCGGGCTTGGTGGTCACCAAGGGCCTGTACACCGATCATTTCTTTCGCGCGCGCCGCCGGCGGCCGATGCGGCTGGAGGCCGAGATGCAGTGGCATCTGCTGCCGCCGCTGACGATGGAAACCCCGCAGGTTGCCGTGGCCGGCATCCTTGAGCCCGCCTACGAGGTGGGCGGGGACAGCTTCGACTACGCGCTCAACGGCCAGACCCTGCACGCGGCGATCATCGACGCGATGGGACACGGGTTGAACGCCGCAGTCATGGCGACGGTGTCGGTCGGCGCGTACCGCCACGCCCGCCGAGCAGGCGTGGGGCTGGCCGACCTGTACGCCGCGATGGACAGCGCCGTGGGGGAACAGTTCGGCGAGGACACGTTCGTCACCGCCCAGATGGCCCAGCTGGACTGCGCCACGGGCCGCCTGTCGTGGGTCAACGCCGGCCACCACCCGCCACTGCTGTTGCGCAGGCGGCGGGTGCTGGGATCGCTGAACAGCGAGACGACCCTGCCGGTCGGCTTCGGAGGGGCCGCGCCGCAGATCAGCGAGGTGCAGCTGGAACCGAACGACCGTGTGCTGCTGTTCACCGACGGCGTCATCGAAGAGCGCATGCCCGACGGCGAGCGCTTCGGGCAGCACCGCCTCATCGATCTGGTCGGGCGCGTCAGCCTCGAAGAACTGCACGTCCAGGAGACCGTCCGTCGCCTGTCGCACTCTCTCATGCGTGAGCGGGGCGGCGCCACCAGCGACGACGCCAGCCTGTTCCTCCTCGAGTGGCGACGCACCGACACCGCCTGATCGTCGCCGCCAGAGGTCACTGCTCGGCGAGGTTACGGCGTTCTGTCTGGGCAACCTTCGTCCAGCTGTGGACGCTTTCGGCGACGTAGAACATCGCGCACCAGACGGCCAGCGTCGCTGCCACCGACACGAACACGTCAGCCAGCGCGGCGAAGGTCAGCAGGAGGATGCGCAGCCCCCAGCCGCCGCCGATCGAGCGCACCCACATCGGCGGCGGCGCGTTTTGATGACGCAGGCGGTAGACAATGTCGTAGTGGTGAAAGGCCAACGCCGCGAGCAGCCCGTAGACCACCGCCAGCGCATCCGTGCCGCTGCGTAGGCCCAGCCACACGATCAAGCCATACTCACTGATCCGCAGCAACGGCGGCACCAACCACTGCACGAGGGGAGCCGGGCGCGCACCGGCCGAGGCACCGGCGGCAAGCACGAACAGCGCCACACCGCCGACGGTGATCCAGCTCGTGTCGGCACCGTCGAGGCGCAGGCAGGTGAACAGCAACGTCACAGCCAGCAGCATCAGTAGCAGTGACGAGCCGCCGACGTGCCACCGCGACCACAGCTCTGCCAGCGGCCCGTCGTCTCGGTAAGGGTGCGCCGACTCCATCTCGTGCCCCTAGGCCCACGACCGCAGGATGCGGCCGGTCATCGTGTACAGGGCGGCGACGCTGCCCCAGGCCAGCAACGCGGTGAAGGTGACGCGTGGGCCGGCCAGGGCCGCCGTCAGGGAGATCAGAGCGAACCGCTCGCCAATCGGCAGTACCAGGCTGCGTTTGGCCCACTTCATCCACGATCGCCGCTCGAGCAGCACCGACAGCCGGATTCCGGCCCTTCCGATGGCTCGCAGCACCTCACTGCGGGCCTGGACTCCTTCCGCACTGGCGGCCACGCCTGCGGGCACGCCTCCGGCAGCGTCCTCGGCGACCGCTTCCGTCTCGTCGGGCAGGGTGGTCTCGTCGGCGACCTCATGAGCCTCGTCGTCCACCATGTCGTCCGCAGCGTTGGCGCCGAATGTGGCCTTCCACGCCCGCGTCAGCGTCTCGGGACGCTCGTCGGCTTGCCACAGGGGGACGCGTTCCATCTCCGTCATCGACTGGTGCTGGTGTGCCGCGTAGCTGAAGTCAAGGCTGTGGCGGAACACCTGCAGGGCCAGCGCTGCCCCCGCAAGCGCCCAGATCGTGGCGTCGTCGCCGGCCCTGATCGCACCGACGCACAGTCCGGCATAGACCACGTACTCCTTGCTGCGGTCAAAGACCGAATCCAGCCATGCGCCCAGCTTGGAGAACGTTCGGGTGTACCGGGCCAACTGGCCGTCGACGCAATCCGTGGTGAAGGCCACCTGCAGGAGGATCGCACCGGCAACCAGCCCCGCACGACTGCCACTGGCGAAGGCGAGTGCGGCGACGATGCCAAGCGCCATGGACACGGTGGTGACCTGGTTGGGCGTGAACCCCCGTCGGGCCGCCCACCTGGCCAGGTACTTGGAGTAGGGGCTGACGAAGAAGGTGGTGAAGAAGCCGTCGCTGGCCTTCACCGCCGAATCCAGTAGCACCTGACGCTCGTTGATCGCCGACATCTGCAAGCTGGCTGTGGCTGCTTCGTCGTCCGACAACGGCCGCGCCCAGAAGAAGCTGCGCAGGTAGCTGCAGTTGAGCGCCGTCCCGCTGCGTACCAGCCCGGTCAGCAGGAGGCCAACAGCGTCGTGGCGGGCCGCTTCCACCCGGTCCAGGACAGATTGGCGGAACTGCGCGGCGATGTCGGCGCGGATCTCGGCCGGGTCCGGTAGCCATGGTGCGAGCCCGTCCAGCTGTTCGAGCTCTCTTGCCAGCGCCTGTTGCGCCGACCAACGTGAGAAAAAGCCGGTTCCCCAGCTCCTGGCCTTGGCCGCGAGCTTCGGCTCCCACAGCTCGGGCAGCCCGCCCTCGCACAGGTCGGCCAGTTCGCGCGCTACCTGAGCCAGAGCCGGGCGGTCATCGTCGCTGAGCTTCAGCGCGCCAAGGAAGACCGCCGTGGGGCTGATGATGGTGTGGTAGGTCGATTCAGCGGATACGACGCGGCCGCGGTGGAGCCGGACGCCGGTGCCGTCCTTGTGGTACCTGGAGGAGGTCGACGTGAGGATGCCGCTGGCGACGCGGGGATCGAGCAGGAGGCCGTCAAGCACGCTGTCGTGCATCACGACGTCAGCCTTGACGAGGAGCACGCTGCCGGGCTCGGTCTCGGCGATCTGCGCGATCGTGCCGAACACCTCCTCGACGCCCCTGGCCAGGTGGACCTGCGAGCCGGGCACGGCCTCGCGGATGGCCTCCTCCCACTCGGGCCGAGTGACGACGTGGATGTCCTGGGTACGGTGGCGCCCCAACTGATCCACGAGCCGTCCGAGCACACAGCCGTCGCGAAACGGCAGCAGCGCCGCTGGTCCACCAGAGCTGCTGGCGACGGTGGCGACCAGGACCGTGGTGGACGTCACCTGCCAGCCAGCGGTTGGCGGGCGCTGCGCGACGCCGCCTTCGGGTGCAGCCCCGTCCTCCACCGCCGTCTGTGCACCTTGCCGCTGCCCGCCCTCGCCGGTGACACCTGCGCGCGCGACGGCACGGGCGTGCACAGCGGCTTGCGAGCGCGATGAGGCGCGCGAGGTCATCGGCGTTGCCTTCGGCAGACTGTGGAGCGGCAGATTCGCGGCAGCGGCGAGTGTAGACCGGCCGGCTCCAAACCCCGGGGAGCGCAGGGAGCCGACCTGGCGCACCGGCCAGCACGCTGGGGTTGACCAAACTCGCCGGACACCTCGAGTATGCGGCTTGGCCTGCCAGGTGCGGTCGGTTCTTGGTGGCTTGGTCGGCGGCTGGGCTGGGGTAGCCCAGCGGGGAGTGCAGTTGCGGTCGACTTAAGGTCGCGAGGCCCCTTACCGAGGGTAACAGGGAAGCGCGTCGCGGCCGGCGCCCTCTCTTCCCGGGCCGGCTCCACCCTCGGGGGGACGACCAAAGGACCACCATGATCACGTCTGTGGCTCGTGTGACCACCCCTCGCCGCTGGAGCGCTGCCCTGGCGGCGATCGTGTGCGCCGTACTCGTCGCCAGCACCATCAACCCGGGCGAGGCCGCCTCGAGCCCGCAGGAGGGCTTCGAGCAGTTTGGGACGGTCGTCCGCGTCATCGATGGGGACACGATCGCCGTCGACGTGGATGGGGACGGCACCAGCGACACGTGGTCGGTCCGGCTCATCGGCATCGAAGCGATGTCGATCTACTCCCGCCACATC
>JALZLC010000069.1 GCA_030858885.1 Actinomycetota bacterium | reverse complement strand
GTCGGCTCGGGGACGCTGAAGTTGAAGTACGGCCCGGCCACGGCGTTGGACGAGCCCGCAACCTGCGCGATCTTGTCGGCCCAGCCGGCGTACCACACCCAGCGGTCGATGGCGGCGTCGACCTGCGCCTCAGCGTCGACCTGTGCCTCGGCGTCGACCTGGGACCGGGCGCCAGCAGCCTCGGCTGCGTCGTCTACAGCGGCCTGGGCGTCGGCGACCTCGGCCACGAACTGGTCACGACGGCCCTCGAGCAGCTCCGCGACGCGGTACAGCACCTGCCCACGGTTGTAGGCGGTGGCACCGGCCCAGCCCGGGAAGGCCTTGCGAGCGGCGACCACGGCGTCGCGCGCGTCCTTGCGTGAGGCCCGCGCGGCGTTGGCCAGGAACGCCCCGCCGGCGCCCGTGACCTCGTAGGAGCGGCCCGACTCCGAGCGCGGGAACTTGCCGCCCACGTACAGCTTGTAGGTCTTGCGCACCTCCAGCCGCGGATCAGCCATCGCGGGAGTCCTCGGCGGCGACCTTGGCCGGTCCAAGCGTCTCGTTGCCCTGCGCCAGGTAGGCCTCCAAGCCGTGGCGCCCGCCCTCCCGGCCGAAGCCGGACTCCTTGTAGCCCCCGAAGGGGCTGGCCGGGTCGAAGCGGTTGAACGTGTTGGCCCAGACCACGCCGGCACGCAGCTGCTGGGCCATCCACAGGATGCGGCTGCCCTTCTCGGTCCACACCCCCGCTGACAGCCCGTAGGGGCTGTTGTTGGCCTTGGCCACGGCCTCGTCGGGGGTGCGGAAGGTCAGCACTGACAGGACCGGGCCGAAGATCTCCTCGCGCGCGATGCGGTGGGACTGGCTGACGCCGGTGAACAGCGTCGGCGGGAACCAGTAGCCGCGATCGGGCAGCTGGCAGGGGGGCTGCCAGCGTTGCGCGCCCTCGGCGTCGCCGGCGTCGCTCAGCTCGCGGATCTTAGCCAGCTGCACCGGCGAGTTGATGGCGCCGATGTCGGTGTTCTTGTCCAGCGGGTCGCCCAGGCGCAGCGTGGCTAGACGCCGCTTGAGGCGCTCGAGCATCGCCTCAGCCACGCTTTCCTGCACCAGCAGCCGCGACCCGGCGCAGCACACGTGGCCCTGATTGAAGAAGATGCCGTTGACGATGCCTTCTACGGCCTGGTCGATGGGGGCGTCGTCGAAGACCACGTTGGCGGCCTTGCCGCCCAGCTCCAGCGTCAGCCGCTTGCGGGTGCCAGCGACGGTGCGCTGGATGGACTTGCCGACCTCGGTCGAGCCGGTGAAGGCGATCTTGTCGACATCGTCGTGGGCCACCAGCAGCCGCCCGGTTTCGCCGGCGCCGGTCAGGATGTTGACCACGCCGGGCGGCAAGTCGGCCTGCTGCAGGATGTCGGCGAGCAGCAGCGCCGACAGCGGGGTGGTCTCCGCGGGCTTGAGCACGCAGGTGTTGCCGGTGGCCAGCGCCGGGGCCAGCTTCCATGCGGCCATCAGCAGCGGGAAGTTCCACGGCACGATCTGCCCGGCGACGCCCAGCGGCTGTGGGTCCGAGCCGAAGCCCGCGTGGCGCAGCTTGTCGGCCCAGCCTGCGTAGTGGAAGAAGTGCGCCGCCACCAGCGGCAGGTCGATGTCGCGTGACTCCTTGATGGGCTTGCCGTTGTCGAGGCTCTCCAGGACCGCCAGCTCCCGCGAGCGCTCCTGGACGATCCGGGCGATCCGGTACAGGTACTTTGCCCGTTCGGCGGGTCGCATCGGCCCCCAGACCTCGGTCTGCGCCCGCCGAGCCGCCGCCACGGCCCGGTCGACGTCGGCCGCGCCGGCCTCGGCGACCTCTGCCAGCACCTCCTCGGTGGCGGGGTTGACGGTCTTGAACGCGCCGCCGTCAGCGGGTGCGGTGAAGGCGCCGTCGATGAACAGCCCGTAGGAGGAGCGCAGTGACACCAGCTCGCGCGACTCGGGGGCCGGGGCGTAGTCCCAATGGCTCATGGTCGGTCAGTCCAGGGTGAAGTAGTCGGGGCCGGCGTAGGCGCCGGTGCGCAGCTTGCTGCGCTGCATGAGCAAGTCGTTGAGCAGGCTGGAGGCGCCGAAGCGGAAGCGGTCGGGGGTCAGCCAGTCCGGGCCGACCGTCTCGTTGACCAGCACCAGGTAGCGCACCGCGTCCTTGGCCGTGCGGATCCCGCCCGCCGCCTTGACGCCGACGGCGCGGCCGGTCGCGTCGGCAAAGTCGCGCACCGCCTCCAGCATCACCAGCACCACGGCGGGCGTCGAGGCCGGGCCGACCTTGCCGGTCGAGGTCTTGACAAAGTCGG
>JALZLC010000044.1 GCA_030858885.1 Actinomycetota bacterium | reverse complement strand
GGATCGCTGTGAGCTCCGACATCGTCGTCCTCGGCGGCGGGCCAGGTGGCTACGCCGTCGCGCTGCGAGCGGTGACGCGTGGCCAGACCGTCACCATCGTCGAGGCCGACAAGGTCGGCGGCACGTGCCTGCACTGGGGTTGCATCCCGTCCAAGGCCATGCTGTACGTCGGCGAGGTGCTCGACACCGTGGCGCGTGGGGAGCGGTTCGGTCTGGACCTGGCCGTCAACGGGGTGTCGGTCGAGGGCATCGGCGCCTTCCGCCAGATGGTGGTCGGCAACCTGCACAAGGGCTTGGCAGGTCTGCTGCGCAGCAGGAACGTCGAGGTCGTCGAAGGTTCCGGCACCATCGCCGACGACGGGCGCACCGTCCTGGTCGGCGACCAGCGGGTCAGCGGCAACGCGCTGGTGGTGGCCTCGGGTTCGAGGGTGCGAAGCCTGCCCGGGATCGACGTGGACGGCTCGGTGGTCATCACCTCCGACGAGGCCACCCGGTTGCCGCGGATCCCTCGCCGGGCGTTGGTCATCGGTTCGGGGGCGGTGGGCTTGGAGTTCGCGTCGTTGTGGCGATCGCTGGGCGCGGAGGAGGTCACCCTCGTCGAGGTGCTCGATCGCATCGCGCCCCTGGAGGACCCCGACCTGTCCAAGCAGCTGGCGCGCAACTACCGCAAGCGCGGCATCACCACCCTGGCTCCGGCCCGCGTGGAGTCGATCAAGGTTGAGGGAGCCACGGCCCGCGTCGAGATCGTCGAGGGCGAGGCCACCCGCGAACTCAACGTCGACACGGTCCTGGTGGCAGTCGGGCGCGCCCCGCGCACCGACGGCGTCGGGCTGGCCGAGCTCGGAATCGTCGGCGAACGTGGCTACGCCACGGTCGATGAGTGGTGCCGCACGCCGGCCGACGGGGTGTTCGCCGTCGGCGACGTGCTGGCACCGCCGTCGCTGGCCCTGGCCCACGCGGCCTTCGCGGAGGGCTTCTTGGTAGCCGACGTCATCGCCGGTGTGGGGGAGCCGCAGCCGATTGACTACGCTGCGGTGCCGAGGGTGACCTACACCTCACCGGAGGTGGCGTCGGTCGGATTGACCGAGCCTCAGGCCCGCGACGCCGGCCACGACGTGCTGGCGTCGCAGTACGCCTTGCGCGGCAACGCCAAGGGCATCATCCACGACTCGGACGGCTTCGTGAAAGTCGTCGCCGCCCGCGACGGCGAGGTGCTCGGCGTCCACGTCGTCGGGCCGCACGCCACCGACCTCATCGCCGAGGCGCAGCTCATCACCGCCTGGGGCGCCCTCCCCTCGGAGGTGGCGCAGCTGGTGCATCCTCACCCCACACTGGCCGAGGCCATCGGCGAGGCACACCTTGCCGCCGCCGGCACGCCCTTCCACTCGCACGAAGGCAGTCCTCATGTAGCGAAGCGGTAGGACATCCAGACTGGAGCTCGTTGTGGCCACAGGAGTGCAGATCACCTTCGATGCCGCTGATCCCGATCGGCTGGCGCAGTTCTGGGCCACCGCTCTGGGCTACGTCCTGCAACCGCCGCCGGAGGGATACGACAGCTGGGAGGAGTGGGCCACCGATGTTGGCATCCCGCCGGAGGAGGAAAACAGCATGAGTGCGGTGGTCGACCTCGACGGCGACGGTCCGCGGCTGCTGTTCCAGCGAGTGCCGGAGGCCAAGACCGCCAAGAACCGCGTGCACCTGGACGTCAACGTCGGCAAGGCGGTGCCTGAACGGCAGCGGCGCGCGCATGTCGACGCCGAGGTCGAGCGCTTGGTGGAGGCCGGCGCCACCCAGCTGCGCGCCGCCGAGGAGCGCGGCGAGTACTGGATCGTGATGGCCGACCCGGAGGGCAACGAGTTCTGCCTGCAGTAGCGCGTCGGCCGGCGATCGTCGCGATGGGCGGTGGCGGCTTCTCGACGGAGCCGGAGAACCCGCTGCTCGACGACTACGTGCTTGGCCTGACCCGCGCGCGACGTCCCAAGGTCTGCTTCCTGCCGACGGCCAGCGGCGACGCCGAGAGCTACATCCTGCGCTTCGTGGAAGCGTTCCAGGACAAGGCGGTCCCGTCGTTCCTGCGGCTGTTCGACCGGGACGGCCGCGACCTGCGCAGCTTCGTGCTCGACCAGGACGTGATCTATGTCGGGGGCGGCTCGACCGCCAACCTGCTGGCCGTCTGGCGGGTGCATGGCCTCGACGCCATCCTGCGCGAGGCCTGGAATCAGGGTGTCGTCCTGTGCGGGATCAGCGCCGGCGCGAATTGCTGGTTCGCGGCGTCGACCACTGACTCCTTCGGGCCGGCGCTGCAGGCGCTGCCCGACGGACTGGGGTTTCTACCGGGCAGCGTGAGCCCGCACTACGACGGCGAGGCGTCGCGACGACCGGCGTACCACCAAGCCGTGGCCGAGGGGCTGCCAGCGGGGCTGGCGCTGGACGACGGCGCGGCCGCCCGCTTCGACGGCGTGCAGCTGGCGGAGATCATCAGCTCTCGTCCCGCGGCCCGCGCCTACCGCGTGGAGCGTACCGACGGTGAGGTGACCGAGACGACGCTACCGGTCCGTTATCTCGGCTGATCCAGCGCTGCCTTTGCCAGCGCCACCCGGAAGCGGTCGAGGTCGTCGCGGACGGTGTCCATGCCTCGGACCCTAACGGCGCTCCTCGATCCGCCGGCGTTGCGGTCCCACGACGTACTTGGGGTCGGCCGCCGAGATGAAGCCAGCCCGGTAGACCGCCCAGCGCTGGCAGACTGACCCGGCCAGCAGCAGCGCGCTGCCGGCCACGGCTGCCACCCGCCGTCGCCGTCCGCCGAGGCCGAGCAAGGCCGTGCCCGCCGCCGTGCAGGCGGTTGCCGCGCAGGACCAGCG
>JALZLC010000037.1 GCA_030858885.1 Actinomycetota bacterium | reverse complement strand
AGGGCGAAGCGCAACCCCTGACGGGGTTCGCCTGCCACACTGCGCCAGGCATCCGACAGGAGCAGGCCTTGGACGTCGTACACATTCGTCGGCAGCCCCCACCGCTGCGGCGGCCCGTCCTTCTCGCCGCCTTCAAGGGTTGGAACGACGCCGGCGAGGCCGCCAGCGGCGCCCTTGAGGTGCTGCACACGTCCCTCGGTGCCACCGAGTTCGCCGGGATCGAGGCCGAGGACTTTTTCGACTTCCAGTCGACCCGGCCAACCGTTCGCCGCACCGAAGACGGTGGCCGCACCATCGACTGGCCGGACAACGAGTTCTCGTGGGCGGCCCCGCAGGGCGCGCAACACGATGTGGTCCTGCTCGACGGGACCGAGCCGAACCTGCGTTGGCGGGCCTTCGCCGGCGGGGTCGCCGAGCTCGCCGTCGACCTCGGGGTGGAACTCGTCGTGACCCTCGGTGCGTTGCAGGTCGATGTGCCCCACACCCGACCAGTACCGATCACCGGTGGCGCCTCCGACGGCCAGCTGGCCGCGCAGCTTGGCCTCCCGCGCAGCAACTACGAGGGCCCGACCGGCATGACCGGTGTGCTGTACCACGCCAGCGTCGAGTCGGGCCTGACGGCGGTGAGCCTGTGGGCTGGCGTGCCCCACTACCTGGCCGGCACGCCGTTCCTGTCGGCCAGCTTGGCCCTGGCCGAGCGGGTCGCCGGCCTGGTCGGTGCCGACCTGTCGCTGGAGAAGCTGGCCCGCGACGCCGCGGGTCAAGCTGACGACATCCAGGCCTTGCTCGCCGAGGACGACGATCTCGCCGAGTACGTTGCCGAGCTCGAGGAGCGTTTCGCCACCGCACACGCCGACGACAACCTGCCTGCCCCGACCATGAGTGGCGACGAGCTGGCCGCCGAGCTGGAGCGCTACCTGCGCGATCGCAGTGACTGACCCCCGGCGAGTGCTCGCCGCGATGGCCGCGGTTGGCCTGCTGGCCGGCTGCGCAGCGGGTGGTGGCCCAACCGCTGCTCCGTCGGGCGCCCAGAGCCAGGCGGCCACCAGTCGGGCGCCCACTGCGCAAGCGTCAGCTCCAACGACACCGGGATCCGGGACTGAGCGGCGGACCGGCGGTGGCGGCGAGGGCGGCGAGGACGGCGAGGACGGCCAAAAGGGCCAACAGGACCTGGACGCCGTGGCCGTCGGCCTGCAGGAGATGGCAAGCCTGGAGCAGCCCACGGCGATGGCCGTGCGCCAAGGCGACGACACCCTGTTCATCGCCGAGCGCACCGGGCGGGTCGTTGCCCTGCGCAACGGCGTCGTCGCCGAGCAGGCGGTGCTGGACCTGTCCGAGCAGACCGCCGCCGAGGGGGAGCGCGGACTGCTGGGCATCGTGTTCTCGCCCGATGGGCGGACCCTGTACGCCAGCTACACCAACCTCGAGGGCGACACCCGGCTTGACGCCTACGACTTCGTCGACGGTGCCGCCGACCCCAGCTCCCGCCGGCAGCTGCTGGCGGTCGACCAGCCGTATCCCAACCACAACGGCGGCAACGTGGCCATCGGTCCTGACGGCCTGCTGTATCTGGGCCTCGGCGACGGCGGCTCGGCCGGCGACCCGCAGGGCAACGGGCAGAACCGAGGCACCCTGCTTGGCAAGCTGCTGCGGGTCGATCCCGACGGCGGTGATCCCTACGCGATTCCCGAGGGTAACCCGTTCGTCGACGAGGCCGGCGCGCAGCCCGAGATCTACGCCTACGGCCTGCGCAACCCCTGGCGCTTCTCGTTCGACCGGGACGCCGGCGACTTGTGGATCGCCGACGTCGGCCAAGGCGCTCGCGAGGAGATCGACTACGCGCCTTCCGGACAGGGCGCGGGAGCGAACTACGGCTGGAACCTGCGGGAGGGTGCGATTTCCTACAGCGGCGAGCCACCGCAGGACAACGTTGAGCCGGTGTTCGACTACAACCGGGATGGTGGCCGCTGCTCGGTGACCGGTGGCTACGTCTACCGGGGAGACGCGATTCCCGGGCTGCGCGGTGCCTACCTGTTCAGCGACTACTGCGACGGCGTTATCCGAGCCCTGCGCCTGGACGGTCGCGACGTCGAGCACAGCGCCTCACTGAACCTCCAAGCCCCGGCCGTGGTGTCGTTCGGTCAGGACAACGACGGCGAGCTGTACGTGCTGTCGTTGGAGGGGCCGGTCTACCGCCTGGTGCCGGGCTAGACGCCCACCGCCAGGCGGTCAGCCGAGGCGCTGGCGGACCATCGCGTTGACAGCCTTGCCGTCGGCACGGCCCTTGACCTGTGGCATCACCGCGGACATCACCCTGCCCAGATCCGCCGGTCCGGCGGCGCCGGTGTCGGCGATCGCCGCGTCCACGACGGCCTGCAGCTCGGCATCGTCCAACTGCGCCGGCAGGTAGCCGCGGATGACCTCCAGCTCCCGGAGTTCCTTGTCGGCCAGCTCCGCGCGACCCGCCTCGGCATAGACCTCGGCAGCTTCGGTCCGGGACTTGGCCTCCTTCGCCAGCAGCTCGAGCGTCTGCGCGTCCGACACCTCGCCGGCCGAGCCGGCCGCCACCCTGGCAGTGCGGATCGCGGCGACGACCATGCGCAGCGTCGCGACCCGCTCAGCGTCCCGGGCCTTCATCGCCGTCGTCAGGTCGGCTTGGATGTCGTCGCTGAGTGCCATGCCGCATCCTAACTACGCCAGATTCGCTCGAGACCGGGTGGCGTAGCCTGTCCGGCCATGGCCGACGAGGAGCTGCACTACCTCACCTACCTCAAGGTGCCACAGCTGCTGAGCATGCAGCAGCTACGCAGCGAGCCGCCGCACCCCGAAGAGCTGCACTTCATCATCGTCCACCAGGCGATTGAGCTGTGGTTCAAGCTGCTGCTGCACGACCTGGAGCGGATCATCGCGGCGCTGGACGCCGACGACTGGGCCGGCACGCTGGTGCTGCTGCGGCGCGTCAACGACGTCATGGAGACGGGGCTGGACCAGATGCGCAGCCTGCACGACATGCCGCCGTGGAGCCTGCAGCAGTTCCGCAGCTACCTGGGAACGGCCAGCGGCCTGCAGTCGGTGCAGTTCCGCGAGCTGGAGCTCCTGTCAGGGTTGCGGGAGCCGGCGCACCTCAAGGCGCTGGCGGCCTTCTCGGGCGGCCGGCTGCAACCGGACCTGGAGGCGCGGCTGGCCCAGCGCAGTCTCGCCGAGGCGCACGGCGACGCCGCCGCGCGACTCGGCATCGGCAACATCAGCGGTGCGGCGAGGCAGGCGGGGCAGGTGGGCCGCTCGTGGGCCGACTTCTACGCCGACCCGGGACCCGACGGCATCTTCTACGTCGTCTGCGAGTCGCTGGTGGACTACGACGAGCGCTGGATCCGCTGGCGCACCGAGCACGTCACCCTCGTCGAGCGCACGCTCGGGGCCCGGGCCCGCGGCACGGCCGGCACCGCCATCGGGTACCTGGAGCGCACCACGCGCTACCGCTACTTCCCGCACCTGTGGGATCTGCGCAACGAGCTGTCGGTGCGCGGCGGCGGTGAGCTGGTGGATCCCCGCGGTGGCTAGCGTCGCCACGTCCAACCAAAGTTGAAGGCAAAGTTCACCGCGGCACCGATGCCGATCCCGAGGGTCTGCGCCAGCAGGTAGGGCAGGAACTCCTTGAGCAGCGTGGCGCTGCCGACCTGCACGGCCGCGCCCACCAGCATGGTGGCGTTGAACTGCAGCAGGCGCCGGAGGCTCAGCCGGCGGTAATGGAAGGTCCACAGCTCGTTGCCGAGGTAGTTGCCGATGATCGCCACCTCGGTGGCGGCCGCCGACGAGCGCGTGAACCCGTAGCCGAGCTGGCCGTGCAGCAACTCCAGCACGGCAAGGTTGACCAGCGTGCCGAGCGCCCCGACCACGGCGAAGCGCAACAGCGCCGTGCGCAGGTGCGGCTTGTCCCGCAGCGGCTTGCCGGGCAGCGGCTGGGCGCGCGTCGTCATGGCGGTTGGCGGCCGCAGCCCGGCCTGCGGTCGGGAGAAGCGGGGCGGATCAGGATGCGGCGACCGGCTCGAGGAGCTCGTCAAAGGCGTCGATGACCTCGTCGCCGAGGTCCAGGTCTGCCGCGGCGACGTTGTCGTCCACGTGCTCAGTCTTGGTCGCACCGACGATGACCGACGAGACAAAGTCCTGGCGCAGGCACCACGCCAGCGCCAGTTGGCTCAGCGTGCACCCCGCCTCGTCGGCGACGGCCTTGGCTTCGGCGACCGCGTCGAGGACGTCTTGGTTGAAGTAACGGTCCATGAACTTGGCGTCGCTGCCGGCGGCGCGACTGCCGTCGGGCACATCGTCGACCGACGTGTACTTGCCGGTCAAGATCCCCATGGCCAACGGCGACCAGACGACGCTGCCCAGTCCCAGGTCCTCACAGGTCGGCAGCACGCGATCCTCGATCTGACGCCATAGCGCCGAGTACTGCGGCTGGTTGGAGGCCGGAAGGGCCCATCCCTCGGTGCGGCAGATGCTGACCGCGTGGGCGATCTGGTCGGCCGACCATTCCGACACACCCCAGTACAGCACCTTGCCGGCGCGAATCAGGTCGTCCATGACCCGGCAGGTCTCCTCCAGCGGCGTGTCCTCGTCGTAGCGGTGGCACTGGTACAGGTCGATGTAGTCGGTGCCGAGCCGGCGCAGACTGTGGTGACACTGCTCGGTGACGTGCTTGCGCGACAGGCCGGTGTCGTTGGGGCGGTCGCCCATCGGGAAGAACACCTTGGTGGCCAGCACGAACGAGTCCCGTGGGTAGCCCGACAACCCCTCGCCGACGATCTCCTCGGCCTGGCCGCGCATGTAGACATTGGCGGTGTCGAAGAAATTGACCCCCAGGTCATAGGCCCGGTGGATGCACTCCTTGGCGGTGTCCGCCTCGACCGATCCGGCGTAGGTGAGCCAGGAGCCAAGGCCGACGCTAGACACCTGCATGCCCCAACGGCCGAGCTTGCGGTACTGCATCGCGGGTGGTCCTCTCGTCGGGGCGGCGGCGGCTCATGCTAGTGCCTGCGCGGCGGGTCCCCACGACCTGCGCGGTCAGTGGGTGGCGTTGGCACCCTGCGCGGCGGAGCAGGCGCGAGCCAGGCGTGCCACGTCGGCGGTGTCCAGCCCGGCGGCCAGCGCCGCCAGCAACGGTGAGAGGCCCGCCGTCACCGACAGGCGCAGGCGTCCTGGCTCCGTGTCCACGTCGACGTCGACCTCGTCGGCGTGGGCGCGCAGCTCCACCGGTGGGACGGGCGGCCACTGCGGTGCGTCGGCCTCGCCGTCGGCGAGGTAATCCCAGGTCTCCTGAGCCACCTGGCCCAACAGTGTCGCCAGCCGGGGAAGGTCAGCGACGGCACGACCGAGCAACTCGCCGATCTCGTGCAGACGGTC
>JALZLC010000145.1 GCA_030858885.1 Actinomycetota bacterium | reverse complement strand
CTCCAGCCAGCCTGCGGAAAGGTCCCCGTGGCGGTGGACGGGACCGTGACCAGATCGTCGAGCATGTCGCCCAGGCCGAGCGCTCCTACGCCCGCAAACTCGGCGTCCGCTACACCCCCACGCAGTTCGCCCAGCCGGGCGGGCAAGACGCGATGCGCGCCGACTTGCTGACCGTTCTGCGAAGCGCTCACGACGCCGCGCCACTGACCGAGAAGGGCTGGCCGGCCCGCTACGCCGCGCGACGGATCGCGTGGCACGTCCTCGACCACCTGTGGGAGATCGAGGACAAGAGCACCTGAGACGGCGCCGACCATGCCGACCCAGGGTCCTGCGGAAGGTTGGCCCTGCGTGGCCGCTGACCCGGGCCGAGATCGACGCCTTTGCCGACGGTGACCCCTCACCGGTCGCCTTCATCGGCCGGCGGGAATCGCACCACGTGGCTGGCGTGTGCACTACGGTTACCCGTGTGGCGCTTTCCAACGAGTACACCGATCCACGCCTTGTCGCGCTCTACGACACCGTGTGTGCAGGCCGTGAGGACACGGAGTTCTACCTGGAGCTTGCGACCGAGTTGAGCGCGTCGACCATCGTCGACGTCGGTTGCGGCACCGGGCTGCTGGCCTGCGAGCTTGCCGACCGCGGTCACCGCGTGATCGGGGTTGACCCGTCGGGCGCCATGCTTGGGGTCGCCCGCAATCGTTCCGGCGGCGACCGGGTCGAATGGATCGAGGGGGACGCGACCCAGCTGGACGGCGTTGAGGCGGACCTGGTGATCATGACCGGGCACGTGGCCCAGGTCATCACGGACCACGACGATTGGCACGCCACGCTCGACGCCGCTAACCGGGTCTTGCGGCCAGGCGGCCGCGTCGCATTCGAAAGCCGCGATCCGCGCGCCCAAGCATGGACGGCGTGGACGCCCGAGACATCCCGTCGGCAGCTCGAGGACCCGGCGGTCGGGCGCTTGGACGTGTGGTATCAGGTCGTCGAGGTCCACGACGACCTCGTGCGGTTCGGGCTCCACTACCTGCTGGCCGACACGGGCGAGGAGTTGGTTACAAGCAACGAGCTGCGCTTCAGGACGGAGCTGGAGCTGACGGGCTCGCTGACCGACGCCGGCTTCGCTGTTGAGCAGCTCTTCGGTGACTGGGACCGTCAACCGGTCGGTGAGGAAACTCCCGAGTTGATCTACGTCGCATCACGGAGATAGCCCGCACTCCAGGGCGTCTCGCGCACCTTCGCTCAGCAGCTCGCCGGGGCGAGCCCCCGGTCGGGAGCGGTCCCGGGAGTATGCCGGCCGGCCGCGATGAGTTTCGAGCCGATCCGGGGTCTCAACTAGGACACCGTCGATCAGCGAGGCTGTGTCCCTCCGGCAATCGCATCCGCGATGCTGGTGGCCGCTGGGGCAGAAGGCACCAGGCTCAGAAGGGAGCATGATGAGCGGGGTCCGGGTGTTGGTGGGCACACGCAAGGGCGCGTTCGTCCTGACGTCGGACGCGAAGCGCGAGCAGTGGGAGGTCGCCGGTCCTCACTTCGGTGGCTGGGAGATCTATCACGTCGCGGGGTCTCCGGTGGACCCGAATCGGCTGTACGCGTCGCAGTCCACCGGGTGGTTCGGCCAGCTGATCCAGCGTTCCGACGACGGTGGCAAGAACTGGGAGCCGGTGGGCAACCAGTTCGAGTACGACGGTGTGCCCGGCACGCACCAGTGGTACGACGGGACGCCGCACCCGTGGGAGTTCGCGCGGGTCTGGCACCTCGAGCCGTCGCTGACCGACCCGGACACCGTCTATGCCGGGGTCGAGGATGCTGCCTTGTTCCGCTCGGTCGACGCCGGGCAGACCTGGCAAGAGCTGCCCGGACTGCGCGGCCACGACTCAGGGTCCTCCTGGGCGCCTGGCGCCGGCGGCATGTGCCTGCACAGCATCGTCTTGGATCCACACGACCCAGGGCGCATGTACGTCGCCATCTCGGCGGCGGGCGTGTTTCGGACCGATGACGCCGGCAAGACCTGGCGGGCCGCGAACCGCGGCCTGCAGTCCGAGGGCATCCCCGAGCAGGAGGCCGAGGCCGGCCACTGCGTGCATCACATCGCGATGCACCCGTCGCGTCCGGACGTGCTGTTCATGCAGAAGCACTGGGACGTCATGCGCAGCGACGACGCCGGCGAGTCGTGGCACGAGGTCAGCGGGAACCTGCCGTCCGACTTCGGGTTCCCGATCGAGGTGCACCCGCACGAGCCGGACACGATCTACGTCGTGCCCATCAAGAGCGACTCGGAGCACTACCCGCCCGACGGCAAGCTGCGCGTGTACCGCAGCCGAACCGGTGGCAACGAGTGGGAGGCGCTCACCGAGGGCCTGCCGCAACAGGACTGCTACGTCAACGTGCTGCGCGACGCGATGGCCGTCGACTCGCTCGAGGAGAGCGGCGTGTACTTCGGCACCACCGGTGGGGCGGTGTACGGGTCGCCCGACGCCGGGGACACCTGGGCGCCCATCGTCCGAGACCTTCCGGCTGTGCTGTCCGTCCAGGTGCAGACGTTGCCATGATCCGCGT
>JALZLC010000013.1 GCA_030858885.1 Actinomycetota bacterium | reverse complement strand
CGCGGTCCGGGCTGGTCGTACGTCACTGCCCGCGCTGGCCGGCCTGCTGGCCACCGCCGGGCGGGTGGTGTGCGGCGACACGGGTGTGGCCCATCTCGCCACCGCGGTGCGCGCGCCTTCGGTGGTGCTGTTCGGTCCGACGGCTCCGGCCGAGTGGGGCCCGCCCGCCCACCGGTCGTGGCACCGGGCGCTGTGGGCTGGGCGCTACGGCGACCCCCACGCCGAGGTCGTCGACGCCGGCCTGCTGCGCATCAGCGTGGAGGATGTGCTGGCCGCGCTGGCCGACCTGCCCTCGGCTCAGGAGGCCGACGGGGCAGGCGCGAGATGCACCACCTTGACGACGGTCACCTCGTCGAGCAGTTCGGGCCCGTAGCCGAAGCCGCGGCCACTGGCCTTGCGCGGCTCCGCGGAGCCGCCAGGCGCGCCGCCCCACACGTCGTTGACCTTGACGGTGCCGGCCCGCAACTCTCGCCATGCGCGCTGCGCGTGCTGCTGTGACCCCGTGAGCACACTGGCGGCCAAGCCGTAGTCGCCGCTGTTGGCCGCCGCCAGGGCCGCGTCGAAGGAGTCGACGACCTTGACCGGCGCCACCGGGCCGAAGGTCTCCTCGCGCATCACCGCCATGCTGTCGTCGACGTCAACCAGGACGGTCGGGGGATAGAAGAAGCCGGGACCGTCCGGGACGCGACCGCCGGTCAGCAGGCGGGCGCCGGTTTCCACCGCCTCCCGGACGTGGCGGTGGACGATCTCGCGCTGGCGCTGATCGACCAGCGGGCCCATCTGCGTACCGGGATTCCTGCCGTCGCCCATGACGATCGCCTCGGCCTCGGCGACCAGCGCGGAGACGAACGCCTCGGCGACCTCGGCGTGCACGTAGATGCGCTCCACGGCGGTGCAGATCTGACCGGCGTTGGCGAACGCCCCGGCCGCCGCCTGCTGCGCCGCCCAGACCGGGTCCACGTCCGCGTCCACGATCAACGGGTCCTTGCCGCCGAGCTCGAGGATGGCCTTGCGGTCCTGTCGCGCGCAGGCGGCGGCGATCGCGCGGCCCGTCGCGACCGAGCCGGTGTGCAGCACCAGGTCGACGTCGGGATGCTCGACCAAGGCCGCTCCCGCTCGGCCGTCGCCGTGCAGCAGCTCGACCACCCCAGGCGGCAGATCCAGCAGCTCGACCAGCCGCACGGCGGACAGGGGGCTGCGCTCGGACGGCTTGTAGACGGCGGTGTTACCGGTCACCACCGTGGCGCCCAGCATCCCGCAGGCGATCGTCACCGGATCGTTCCAGGGCACCAGGCAGGCGGCCACCCCGTAGGGCTCGGCGACCATCAGGTCGGTCGCGTCCCAGCTGCCCACCAGCGAGCGACCTCGATGCAGCGGTCCCAACTCGGCGTACTGGGCCAGCGTGCCGGCCGCCGCCGCGATGTCGCCCCGGGACATGTGCAACGGCTTGCCGTTCTCGGCGGTCTGCAGGGCGGCGAGCTCCTCGGCGTGATCGCGGACCCGTGCCGACGCCTCCCGCAGATGGGCGGCGCGCTCAGCTGCGGGTGTGCGGCTCCAGCCTTCGGCGGCCTTGCGGGCCGCCGCCACGGCGGCGTCGGCCTGCACCGGGCCGCCCGCCTGAATGGTGCCCAGCAGCGCTCCGGTCGCCGGGTCGAGCACGGGAATCGTCGCCTCGTTCACGTAAATGGCTCCTTGGCCGAAGTCATGTCGCCCTACCCGCAGCGAGCGCCCCTCCACACGTTGTGGGTGACCGAGAGGACTGACCAGCCGCTGTGCAGCGCCACCGGCAACGCGATCGGTGAGCAGGTGACGTCGCTCACCGGCAAGCTCAGTGGATGCACGAGGCCGGAGTCAACTTCGGCGCTGCACGCCGGATCAGCTCAGCACCTCGACCTGGCAGCGCAGCCCTGGCGCCTGTGACAGCCGTGCGTCGCCCGTGACGAGAACCAGGTTCAGGAGTTCTGCGACGGCGACGTAGGCGGCGTCGTACACCGTCAGATTCTCCCGAAGTTCCCAGCATCGCCGGAGTAGTCGCCGGTGCCCGACTCGTCGCAGCGGCAGTTCGCCCAAGTCCGCCAGGGCTAGCTCGGCTCGTCGCTCATCCAGGCTCCGGGCCAGCAGCTGCCCTCGCAACACTGACGCCACCTCGAGGTCGATCAGCTCGGGGGCGACGAGTGTTTGGCCGCGCAGCCGACCGCGAGCGGCGTCGCCGTCGGCGGTGTCATCGCCAAGGGCTGGCGCGAGGACGCTCGCGTCAACGACGAGCACGGTCCTGCCGGACCAGATCCGCTGCGACCGAGAACGGCACGCGTCCGCCAGCTCTGCCGCCGGCGCGCTCGAGCACCTCATCGACGGTCGGCGCGTCTGCCTCCTCGATCAGGCGCATGCGCAGGTACTCCTGCAGCGATTGGTGGGCAGCTGCCGCCCGCTGACGCAGGAAGGCGTGTGTGTGTTCGGGCACATCCTTGATCTGTACGCTCGGCATGGCGCCAGAATGGCGCTTCAAGCGCCAGAACGCAAGGTGGGACCGAAGCAGTCCGGCAGTGACTCGTCCAGCAGGCGCAGGGGCCACAATCGCAGGGTGCTGATCGCGGACATCTCTCCGGCCACCGACGAGGGACCGCGTCCTCAGTGCGGCGACACCACGTCCAAGCCGAGCTGGCGGGCAGACCTGAGCAGACGCACGTCGTACGCCACGACGATCGCTGCGTCCAGGCGCAAGGCTGTGGCCAGGTGCAGGGCGTCAAGGCTACGCAGCGCGGCCCCGGGCAAGAGGCCGGCCTCGTAGAACAACGAACGTCCGGGTTCGACCAGCGCCACTCGCGCCAACACCTCGGACACCGACGCCTGCGGCAGGTCCTCCCGCGCAGCCACCCTGCGCAGTT
>JALZLC010000009.1 GCA_030858885.1 Actinomycetota bacterium | reverse complement strand
GACCAGGGCGGCGAGAAGGTGAAGTCCACGTCGACGTCGTCGACGCCGGGAAGCCGCACCAGCACCAGCGAGCACTGCTGGTGGATCAGCTCGGTCAGCGGGCACCCCATCGACGTCAAGGTCATGGTCACCGTGACCTTGCCACCCTCCTCCGTGCGGGCCTTGTCGACGCCGTAGACCAGGCCGAGGTCGACGATGTTGATGCCGATCTCGGGGTCAAGGACGGCCTTGAGCGCCGTGCGGATGGCATCGTCGGTGGGCATCCCGTCGGCGTCGAGGGCGACGCCGGCGAAGTCTTGCTTGGCCGCGAACTCGTCCTCGCTCTCCTCAGCAGATCCCCACCCACCGGTGGCGCCTTCGGCGCCACCCTCGGGCCAGCTGCCGCGGTCGGTGGTCTTCGTGGTGTCAGTCATGGGTCACTCGATGCTCCTGGTTGCCGGCACGGTACGTGCTGATCGCGTCCTTCAGGGCCATCCATCCCAGCAGTGCGCACTTCACCCGCACCGGGAACTTGGCCACACCTTGAAAGGCGACCCCGTCGAGCAGGTCGTCCTCTCGCTTGAGGCCCTCGCCGTGCATCATCAGGCGGAAGGCTTCGCCCAGATCGTCGGCGTCGGCCAGCTCACGGCCGGTCACCGCCTCGGTCATCGCCGAGGCACTGGCCATGGAGATCGAGCAGCCGTCGCCGTCGTAGACCACCTCCCCGACCCGGGGCGCCGACGAGTCCGTCGAGTCCACCCGCAGGCGCAGGTCCAGCTCGTCGCCGCACAACGGGTTGGCGTGGTGGACATGCACGTCGTGGGGTACCAACTCGGCGGCCCGGTGCCGTGGCTTGCGGTAGTGGTCGAGGATGATCTCTTGGTACAGGTCGTCCAGATTGGGCGTCGAGGACATGGTTGCGGCCCCCCTAACGGGCGAAGAAGCGCTTGGTTGCCTCGATGGCGTCGATCAGCACCTGCACTTCGTCAACGGTGTTGTAGACGTAGAACGAGGCGCGAGTGGTGGCGGCCGACCCCAGCAAGCGGACCAGCGGCTTGGCGCAGTGGTGACCGGCACGCACCGCGACCCCCTCGCGATCCATGATCGTGCCGATGTCGTGCGGGTGCAGCCCCTCCACCGCGAAGCTCACCGCGGCGCCGCGCCCGGACGGTTCCGCGGGGCCGTGCACCGTGACGCCCTCGACGCTGTTCAGGGCCGGCAAGACGTGCTCCAGCAACGCCACCTCGTGCGCGCGAACGGCGTCCATACCCAGCGCCGACAGGTAGTCCACGGCTGCCCCAAGACCGACCGCCTCGGCGATCGGCGGCGTGCCGGCCTCGAACTTGTAGGGCACCTCGTTGAAGGTCGTGCCCTCCAGGGTGACGTTGGCGATCATCTCGCCGCCGCCGAGGAACGGCGGCATGTCGTCGAGGAGCTCGGGCTTGCCGGCGAGGACGCCGATCCCGGTCGGCCCCAGCATCTTGTGGCCGGAGAAGCACAAGAAGTCGGCTTCCAAGGCGAGCAGGTCCGTGGGCAGATGCGGCACGCTTTGCGCACCATCGACGACGACGACCGCCTCGGCATTGGCGTTGCGAACCTTGGCGGCCATCTGCGCGACCGGGTTGATGGTGCCGACGACGTTGGACATCGCGGTCACCGTCAGCAGCTTCACCCGCCCGGTGGCGACGATCTCGTCGAAGGCGTCGAGGTCCAGCGTGCCGGCCTCGGGGCCGGCCGTGATGACCGGGATGTAGCGGATCTCAAAGCCGGCCCGTGGCTGCACCAGCTGCCAGGGCACGAGGTTGGCGTGATGCTCCATCTGGGTGGACAGCAGGATGTCGCCGTCGCCAAGCCGGTTGGCCGCCAGCGAGTAAGCCAGGACGTTGAACGCCTCCGTGGCGTTCTTGGTGAACACCACGCCGCGAGGGTCGGCGCCGACAAAGCGGGCGACCTTGCCGCGAGCATGCTCGTAGGCCTCGGTGGCCTCCTCGGCCAGCGCATGGACGCCCCGGTGCACGTTGGCGTTGGACTGCTCGTAGTAGCGGTCCATCGCGTCCAGCACGGCCTGGGGCTTCTGCGACGTGGCGGCCGAATCCAGGTACACCAGCGGCCGCCCGTGCACCTGCCGCTCCAGGATCGGAAAGTCCTTCCGAACCGTCTCCACATCCAACATCACGGTCACCACTCCCTACGAGCCCCTGCGCGCTGGACCTCCAGCGTAGGGGTCCGCGTCATCCCTGGCGCAGCGTAAAAGGGTGTTTGCGGAGCCGGGGATGGCGCGGACCCTTGCGACATCAAACGACCGCGCGCAGGTGCTCGTAGCCGCCCTCTTCGAGCTCGGCGGCCAACTCCGGCCCACCGGACTGCACCACCCGCCCGTCCACCATGACGTGGACGTGATCGGGGGTGATGTAGCGCAAGATCCGCGTGTAGTGGGTGATGAGCAGCACCCCAAGCTCAGGGCCGCGCAGCCGGTTGATCCCTTCGGCCACGACCTTCAGCGCGTCCACGTCCAACCCGGAGTCGGTCTCGTCGAGTACGGCGATCTGCGGCTGCAGCATCGCCATCTGCAGGATCTCGAAGCGCTTCTTCTCACCGCCGGAGAAGCCCTCGTTGACGTTGCGCTGCAAGAAGCGGTCGTCCATCTGCAGCGCGCTCATGTGCTCGCGCAGCGACGTCATGAACTGGCGGACGGGCAGGTCCTCTTCCCGGGTGGCGTTGATGGCGGTGCGCAAGAAGTTGGTCAGGCTAACGCCGGGAATCTCGGTCGGGTATTGCATCGCCAGGAACAGGCCCATCTGTGCGCGCTCGTCGGGCGGCAGCTCGCCGATGTCGGTCCCCCGCAGCAGGATCCGCCCGTCGGTGATGGTGTACGCGGGGTGGCCCATGATCGCGTAGGCCAGGGTCGACTTGCCCGACCCGTTGGGACCCATCAGGGCGTGGGTCTCTCCCTTGACCACCTCCAGATCGAGGCCTTTGAGGATCTGCTTGCCCCCGACCTCGACGGTCAGGCCCTTGATCTCCAGCTCTGCCATGATCTCGTCTTCCTTTTCAGTGTCGCGGTACGGGTGCGTCGTTGAGCTGCTGGTCCAGATCCACCCAGATGGCGCCGTCGTCGACCTTGCAGGCGTAGACGGGGATGGGCCGGACCGCCGGCAGGGAGTCGGGGCGACCAGTGTCCAGGTCGAACGTCGAGCCGTGCAGGGCGCACTCGATCGCGCCGGACCCGCTAGCGCTGTCCAGGTCGACCCACCCTTCGCACAGTGAATACTGCTGGTGGCTGCAGGTGTCGTGGACCGCCTTGACGGTGTCCGGGTCGGTCCGCACCAGGCAGACCGGCTCGGCCAGCTCGGCGAGCCGGGTGGCGCCGACCTCAAGCTCGTCCAGCGTGGCCACCTTGACGTAGGCCATCAGCGCCGCCGCTGGTCCATCAGGGCCGTCGGGCCGAAGCGGATCTCGCGCTCCACCTCGGCCAGGATCACCTCGGCAACCCCTGGCAGTTGAATCCGGTCGGTGACCTCGCCGAAGAACCCGAACACCAGCAGGCGTGCCGCCTCCTCACGCGGGATGCCGCGCGATTCCAGGTAGAACATCTGGATCTCGTCGACCTGCCCCACCGAGGAGTGGTGACCGCAGCGCGCAACGTCGGAGTTGAGGATCTCCAGCACGGGGATCGAGTCGGCCCTGGCCTTGTCGGTCAGGATCAGGTTGCGGTTCGTCTCGTCGGAGGCCGTCGCCTTGGCGTGCTCCTCGATGCGGATCGTCCCGTAGAAGGTGGCGCGGCTGTCGCCTTGCAGAGCGCCCTTGTACATCAGGTCCGACGTGGTCTGCGAGGCGTTGTGGTGCACCAGCGAGCGCATCTCCACCTGCTGACCCTCGTCGCAGAAGTAGACGCCGAGCAGCTCGCCGTTGCCGCCGGGGTGGTCCAGCCGTACATCGGGCCGCAGATAGACGGTGCGCCCGCCGAGGTTGACCTCCAGGCCGCGGTAGTCGGCGTTGGAGCCGACCACGCCGGTGTGGGCGGCGATGTGGTCGACGTCGGGTCCCCAGTCCTGGGCGTTGACGATGCGAGCGGTCGCGCCTTCTGCGACGACGACCTCGACGACCTCGACGACCGTGGCCTGCGCGTCGCCCGAGTGGTCGACGTAGAAGTTGGCCTTCGCGTGGGGGCCGAGCACGATCAGCACGCGCGGCAGCACCGTCCCGTCGCCGGCGGCCTGCACGGTGATCGCGATCGGCTCGGTCAACTCGACGTCGGCGGGCACGTAGACGAACGCCCCGTTGGTGAAGGCCGCCAGGTTGGCCGCCTCGAACTTGACGTCGGCATCGACCACCGTGCCCAGGTGGGTCTGCACCAGCGCCGCGTGCTGATGTGCGGCGGTCACCAGATCGGTGACGATGACTCCTTGCGCCGCCGCCTCGTCAGCCACCATGGCCTGGGCGACACCCCCGTCAACGATCCGAACCTCGCCGGCCGGAACCCCGGCCGCCCCGGCGACGATGCCTTCCTGCCGCGCCGGCACTGCCGCAGCCTCCAGCAGCACGGGCCGCTCCAGGTGCAGCCGCGAAGGATTGGTGTACCGCCACTCCTCGTCGCGGCTGCTCGGCCACTCCAAATCGGCGAACGCCTTGAACGCCTCCTGCCGCCGATCCCGCAACCACTCCGGCTCCCCATAGAAGTCAGAGATCGCGAGCACATCCTCCTCGCCGAGATCCTTGATCGTCACCACTGCGCTGTTCCTAGCTCCTTACGAGATTCGAGGTGGTACCGCCCACTGACCGCGCAAAGGCGCACAGACGGCAAGACGGGGGAAAAGCGGGGTGCCGCGACGGCGGAGGGCCTTG
>JALZLC010000376.1 GCA_030858885.1 Actinomycetota bacterium | reverse complement strand
CAGCGCTGCGACGGCCTGGACGAGGCGGCGATCGCCGCGTTCGCCGACGCCTACGGCCGACAGGCCACGGAGTCCTGACCCGCGACCTCGGCTTCCACGGGCTCGGCTTGTGCGGCGCGGCCGGCGACCCGGCGACGATCACCTGCGCTGCTGTGGCCGGGCCTCCGGGCCATCGTCCCCCCAAGGCTCGTCGCCGCGAAGCGCGCGCAACCAATGGTCCTCCTCGTCCAGAGCTTCGGCTTCGGCGGCGCGGCGGCGGCGCGGCGGGCGCGGTGCCGCAGTGGCGATGCCGGCCGCCAAGGCGGTGGTCAGCGGCACCGCCGCCACCAGCCCGATCGAACCGATGAGCGTCTTGACGATCTCCTGCGCCACGAACTCGCCGTTGATGATCTCGCCGACCGCCACACCGCTGGTCGAGAACAGGATCAGCAACGGGATCGAGGCGCCCGCGTAGGCCAGCACCAGCGTGTTCACCACCGAGGCGATGTGGTCCCGGCCGACGCCCATCGCGCGGCGGAACAAGGTCGGCCATCCCTGCTCGGGGTCCGCCTCGTGAACCGCGAACACCGTCGACGCCTGCGACACGGTCACGTCGTCGAGGACTCCCAAGGCCCCGATGATCAACCCGGCGAGCACCAGCCCCTGCAGGTTGAGACCCTCCACGGTGAGTGAGACGGACTGCGCCTCTTCCGACGACAGCCCGGTCACCTTGGCCAGCTCGCTGAACACGACGCCGAGCAGGGCGATGAGGCACAGGGCGGCGGCGGTGCCGACCAACGCCGTGGTGGTCTTCAGGTTCAGCCCGTGGCACAGGTACAGGGTGAGCAGCATCACCACGAAGGCCCCGACCAGGGCCACCGCCAGCGGGCTGGCACCGGCGAGGATGGCGGGGATCACGAACTTGATGACGACGAGCAGGCTGGCGCCCAGACCCAGCAGCGAGCGCAGCCCGTGCCAACGGCCGACGCCGAGCACCGCCACGATGAACAACCCCAGCAGGACGGTCAACGGTCCCAGCCGGGCGTAGTCCTGCACGTAGTAGCTGGGCTCCCCGCCCGGCGGGGTCGAGTCCCCGACGCGCACGTGCTCGCCGACCTCGAACGCGGGATAGCCCTGCTCGCCGGTGTCGACGTCGACGGTCGCGCCCTGGCCGGGGCCTTCCAGCACCTCGATCTCGGCTTGCACGCACGGGGGCCGGACGGGGACCAGGGCCTCGGAGGGACACGCCACGACCTCGGCGGACCGCACCACCCCGTCGACCAGCGGTGTGGGATTGGCCTGCGATCGCGGGGGCAGGTCGGGCCACAGCATCACCATGCCGATGACCGCGGCGACGGTGAGCACCGCGACGACGGCCAGCAGCCGGACATGCAGCTTGTCCATCCGCGCAGTACACCACTGGTCCCGCGGCCGGCCTGCTGATTCGCACCCGTACAGTGGCGAGGTGAACGTCGTTGCGGGCCCGCGGGCGCTGGCGGACCTGCTGTCGCGCTCCCAGCAAGCGGTGGTCTTCAGCGGTGCTGGGATCTCCACGGAGTCGGGGATCCCCGACTTCCGCTCCCCCGGCGGCGTCTGGACCCGTTACAACCCGCGCGACTTCACCTTCGCCAAGTACGTGGACTCCGCACAGGTCCGCGAGCGTGCCTGGCGCATGCGCCGCGAGTTCTGGAGCGCCGAGCCGCGTCCCAACCCGGCACACCTGGCGGTCGCGCGGCTGGAAACGGCCGGACGCTGCCGCGGCGTCGTCACCCAGAACATCGACGGGCTGCACCAGGCGGCCGGCTCCACGCGGGTCATCGAGTTGCACGGCACGTCACGCGACGTGATCTGCATCGGCGAGCGCCCACGGGTGGGGACCCCCGCCGGCTGCGGCTTCCGCGCGCCGTACACCTGGGCCTTCGCGCGGATCGACGAGGGGCAGGACGACCCGACGTGCCCGGACTGCGCCGGCATCGTCAAGTCGGCGACGGTCAGCTTCGGCCAGAACCTGTTCCCCGGGGTGCTGCAGGAGGCCGTCGAGCTGATCGGCGAGGCCGACCTGGTGCTGGCCGTCGGTTCCT
>JALZLC010000140.1 GCA_030858885.1 Actinomycetota bacterium | reverse complement strand
CTGGTCTCCTCGCCCGTGGCCTGCGCCATGGGCGACAGCTGGCTGCTGGAGCGCCTCGGCGCGCTCGGAGTCGCGGTGGCGGACATGCACGCGGCGCTGCGCGACACGCTGGGCAGCCGGCCCGCCTCGCCGGGTGACGCCAAGCAGTGGGTGGCCGACATGCGCGATCAGGTGAAGCGGGTGCTGGCCACCGCGGCGGCTCGCGCAGCAGGAACGGCCGCAGTCGTGCTGCGGCGACGCGAGGAGCTGCTCGAGCGGCTGACGCGGCTGGCCGACGGCGCCGGCAACGGTCCGCTGACCCGCTCTCACGGTGACCTGCACCTCGGTCAGGTGCTGCTCGATGGCCAGGACCGCTGGCAGCTGCTGGACTTTGAGGGCGAACCCGCACGCAGCCTCGCCGAACGCCGCGCGCTGCACCCGCCGCTGCGCGACGTGGCCGGGATGCTGCGCTCCTTCGACTACGCCGCGGCCGCCGGTTCCGGTGGAGATCTCAGCGCGGTCGGCGAGGCCGCGGCCGCCTGGCGAGATGACGCCCGCCGCCGGTTCCTCGACGCCTACCTCGTCACCGCCGCCGACCATGGGCTGCTGCCGTCCGACCCCGAGGTGGTCACCGCCCAGCTGGACGCCTTCGAGCTGGACAAGGCGGTGTACGAGCTGGGCTACGAGCTGGGCAACCGTCCCGCCTGGGCTGCCATCCCCGCCGGCGGCATCATCCGGGTTCTCGACCGTCATCCCAGGGGCTGACGCCGTGCTCGATGTCATCACTTTCGCACTGCTGCGCGCCGGCGGCGTGCTGCACCAGCGTCTCGGGGCGTTGCTGCTGGCCGCCCGGCGTGCCGGGGGCCGGCTCGGTCCGCTGGCGGTGGTGCCCTACCACGGCTACGGCACGGCCACTGCCGTCGGCCTGAAGGGGCGGGTGCTGGAGCGCTCCGGGCTGACGCCGGCCACGGACCACGACAGCCTCTGGCGCAACCTGGCAAACTCGCTGCGCCGCTTCACCGCCGCCCCGATCCCCGACGCCGAGGTCGTCGCCCGGCTGGCCGGCGCCACCGTGACCGCCGCGACGGACCCGGAAGGCTATTTCCGGCTCGACCTGATCCCCGCTGCGCCGTTGCCGGCGACGGGATGGCACGACGCCGAGGTCGAGCTGTGCGGGCCGGCGGCACGACGCGCGGCTCGTGCGCGCGCCCGGGTGCTGGTCCCCCCGGCCAGCGCGGAGGTGGTGGTCATCAGTGACCTCGATGACACCGTCCTGCGCTCGGGGGTGACCAACCTGCTGCTGGCCGCACGCCTGGCGTTCCTGCACAACGCGCACACCCGCTCCCCGTTCCAGGGCGTCTCCGCCTTCTACGCGGCGCTGCACGCCGGCCGCGACGGGCAGCGCGCCAATCCCGTCTTCTACGTGTCGTCCAGCCCGTGGAACCTGTACGACCTGCTCGCGGACTTTTTGCGGCTCAACGAGATCTTGGAGGGACCGTTGTTGCTGCGCGCCTGGGGTCTGGACGCCGACGCCCGGCCGACCGGCGGTCACCTGGAGCACAAGCTGTCCCACATCCGCGCCATCCTGACTACCTACCCCGCCCTGGACGCGGTGCTGATCGGTGACAGCGGGCAGCACGATCCTGAGGTGTACGCCCGCGTGGTCGAGGACTTTCCCGGTCGCGTGCGAGCCATCTATATCCGTGATGTGACGGTCACGTCGCGCGACGACGAGGTCGCGTCGATCGCCGCGAAGGTACAGGCGGCCGGGGTGCCGTTCCTGGCGGTGGCGGACACTTCAGCGGCGGCACGGCACGCCCGTAGCGCCGGGCTGATCGCCGGCGAGGCCGTGCCGGCCGTCGACCGCGAGCGTGCTCGCGACGCCTCGGGACCGCTGGCGAGCGCCCGCAGCGCCGGCAGGCGGCTGCTTGACCCGGGGTCCAGCGGGTAGGCCGCCACTGACCGGTCAGACACGAGGAGCAGTCTTGGCTTCCGCACCATCGTCGCCCCAGCGCGAACCGGCGCCCCTGGCAGCGGCGCCCTGGAAGGCGCCGCAATCCGAGGTCGCGGCGCTCCTGCGCGGCGAGCACCGCCGACCGCACCACCTGTTGGGCAGCCATCCGGTGGGCAGCGGCAGCGTCGTTCGCGCCTGGCGTCCCGACGCCACCGACGTCCGGGTGGTGCTCGGCGGCGGCGAATCCATCCAGGCGGAGCGCACGCACGACGCCGGATTGTTCGAGGCCTACCTCGACGCGCCGGTCACCGCCCGCGGCTATCGGCTGGCCGTCACCTACGCCGACGGCAACACGTTCGAGCTGCGCGACCCCTATGCCTGCCGATCGGTGTTCGGTGACATCGATCTGCACCTGCTCGGCGAGGGCAGCCACGAGGAGCTGTGGCGGCGGATGGGCGCGCACGTCACCGACAGCGACGGCATCCCCGGGGCCAGCTTCGCGGTCTGGGCACCCAACGCCCGCAGCGTGCGGGTCGTCGGCGACTTCAACTCCTGGGACGGCCGCCTGCACCCCATGAGCATGATCGACGGCTCGGGGATCTGGGAGCTGTTCGTCCCCGGAGTCGACTCGGGTGCGTACTACAAGTACGAGGTCGTCACCGCGCAAGGAACGCTGGCCACGCGGGCCGACCCGTACGCCTTCGCGACGGAGGTGCCGCCCGGCACCTCCAGTCGGGTGTACCAGTCCCGCCACCGGTGGCAGGACGAGCGCTGGCTGGCCGAACGGCGCGGCAAGCTGCCGCTGCGCGAGCCGATGTCGATCTACGAGGTGCACCTTGGGTCCTGGCGGCACCATCGCGGCCCCGACACACCGGGCACCGCCCCTCTCGGCGTGCCGCTTGGCTACCGCGAGCTGGCGCACCAACTGGCCGACCACGTCAGCGACCTTGGCTTCACCCACGTCGAGCTGCTGCCCCCCGCCGAGCATCCCTACGGCGGCTCTTGGGGCTACCAGGTCACCGGCTACTTCGCGCCCTCGGCCCGCTTCGGCGATCCCGACGACTTCCGCTACTTCGTCGACCACCTGCACCAGCGTGGCATCGGTGTGCTCGTCGACTGGGTTCCCGCGCATTT
>JALZLC010000354.1 GCA_030858885.1 Actinomycetota bacterium | reverse complement strand
AGCGATGGCCGACAGGTGGTCTTCAGCGGCGACGATCCTCGCCACCGCCGCTGTGAACCCGTCCGTGACGAACGCCGCAGCGTTGTCGCCAAGCTCTGCCGACTCCCGAGCGAGCTGTGACTTCGGCGCAAAGGTGAAGTGGTGCGTGGCGCGAATCTCGCTGGCGATGAGTGGGATCCGCGCCATGTATTCGGCAGCCTGCGCCAACTCCGTCCTCATCAAGAGGACTGTAGGACAACGGCGCATTACGCCGGTGCCCCAGGCTCGCAGGGCGCGGCGCAGCTCAAGCGGTGCGGGTGGGGCGTCGGCGGCCACGAGCGGTTCGAGCAGACGGTTGGCGACCTTGGTGCAGAAGACCGCGAAGCGCACTCCGTCGGCGGCGAGCACGTAGGTGTTGGAGCGTGGCAGACGGCGGATGAGGTCTTTGAGCCGCAGCCGGCCGGACAACCACGAGGTCAGAAGCAGAAGGCGACGACGTCTCTTGGTGCAGATCTGCACCAGGTTTCCCAGGAGCCAACCGGGGAGCCGCCGAAGCAGCGTGCGCCACGCTCGGCTGACCTCGCCGCGAAGGATGCCGGCGTGTCCGGCCGCGCGGTCGCGCAAGCCAAGCGCATCGCCGCGCAGGCACCTGACCTGGCCGCTGAACCGCGCCGAGCGGGTGATCCGCGACCCAACCGGTCGGCGCGTCCACACGGTAGCTGCGCCGGCGCGGACGGTGCGCCGTCGCATTGCCTCGCTGAGGATCGGTCGACGGGGGTTACCAGCCGCGCGCTCGCCACTCCGGCAGCTTGGCACGCTCAGCGCCGAGCGTCGTGTCGTCGCCGTGGCCTGGGTAGACCCACGTGGCGTCGTCGAGCACGAACAACCGGCGCTCCAGACTGTCCATGATCTGCGTGAAGTTCTCGGGACTTGTTACCCGCCCAGGTCCGCCGGGGAACAGCGTGTCGCCGGTGAACAGATGGCTGTCGCCCAGCAGCAGGCAGGTGCTGCCTGGGGTGTGCCCGGGGGTGTGGATCAGGCGCACGCTGCTCGCGCCGAAGCGCAGGATCTCGCCGTCCACGGCCGCGCGGTCGGCCGTGCGCGGCACCATCGACGCGTCGTCAGGGTGGAGCCACACCGGCGCGCCCGTGGCGTCGGCGACCCGGTCCAGCGCCTGCCAGTGGTCGCGGTGGCCGTGGGTGGTGACGATGGCCGTCAGGTCCAGGCCGTCGACCTCGGCCAGCAGCCGCTCAGCCTCGTCGGCGGCGTCGATCAGCAGCGCCGCGTCCGAGTCGGTGTCCACCAGCACGTAGGCGTTGTTGTCCATCGCTCCGACGGACAGCTTGCGGATCTCCACCACGCCACCCGCCGCGTCGATCCTCCGGCTGGCCGTGGGACCGCCGGGGTCGACGTGACCGCTGTAGGCGTCGGCTCCCATGCCGGTGAAGAGTAACCCTTGTATGTGACGGTGCCTCCACGGTAGGTTGCTCGGCGCGGATGCCTGATGGTCCCAGCGGGGGTGCCATCAGTCGATGAGAGGGGACTCCATGTTTTCACGTCGTTACCCGCGCGCCTATGTACTGGCGTGCGCGATGTTGCTCACGGGGGTGATGTCCGCCACTGCGGGCGCCAGCCCCTTGTTTCCGACCGACACCCTCGACGGGCCTTGGGACCGGTCGGTCGCTCCACGCGCCGCGAGTGAAGGCGCGGACGCGCCCTATACCGTTGTCGCGCATGGCCTGCGCAACCCGCGCGGGCTGACGATCGGTCGCGACGGAACCGTCTACGTGGCCGAGTCCGGCCGCGGCGGAAGCTCCTGCCAGGACACCGACTTCGGTGAAGTCTGCACCGGGTTGACCGGATCGGTCACGGCGATCGACGAGGCCGGCCAGCGACGCGTCCTGCTGGGTCTGCCGTCCTACGCGGAGCGGGCGGGGTTTGCCGCCAACGGCCCGCATGATGTGGCCGTCCGCGGGAAGCGGGTCGCGGTCACCGTCGGGTTGGGGGACACCCCACGCTTCCGCCGCGAGCTGGGACCGCAGATGGGCCTGCTCGGCCATGTGGTGACCCTGCGCGCCGACGAGACGCTGCATGCTCGGGATCTCGCCCGTCACACCGCTCGCGTCAATGCCGACGGCGGCGGCCGTGACTCCAACCCGCACGGCATCGTGTGGACCAGGCGTGGCAAATTCGTCACCGACGCCGGCGGCAACAGCCTGGCGCGCATGACGGCCCACAAGCGGACGAAGACCGTGGCCGTGTTCCCTCGGCGCGAGGTGGACATCCCCGAAGAGTTCGGTGGCGGCACGATCCCCATGGACCCCGTGCCAACGGCGGTGGTCAAGGGCCATGGCCGATCGTTGTACGTCGGAACCTTCACGGGCTTCCCGTTCCCGCAGGGCGGGGCGCGCGTCTACCGCGTGGTCCCCGGCCAGCGGCCGAGGGTGGTCTATCGGGGCTTGACCGCTGTCATCGACATGGCAGTGGGTCCAGACGGCTCCCTGTACCTGGTCGAGTTCGTGACGGCTGGGCTGCTGGCGGCCAACCCGGAGGACCCTTCGACGCTGGGTGGCCGGATCGTGCGGATCGCACCTGACGGCACCCGCAGCACGATCGGTGAAGGCAGCCTGGTGGTCCCTGGCGGGGTCGCCGTCGCGAACAACGGTGATGTGTACGTGTCCAACCTCAGCGTCCTTCCGGACGGTCAGGTCGTCCGCTTCGACGCCGAGTAGCAGCCAGCCAGCCAGGAAGCGGAGACGGCCCGGAGGTGCTTGCGCCGGGCGGTCTCCGGCGTTAGGGTAGTCGAACACCTGTTCGTCTGATTGTGGCGGGCGGTGACGACCTCCGGGAGCGACCCTCCTGCGGGGATCGCTAGCATTGACCTGCGGACCGCCGATCCCTTCCCCGCGGAACTCCCACCACCCCCGGAGCTCTCGTCGTGGCCAGCCGGAGAACACGCGCCCAGGACGTCCTGACCGTCCGCGGCGCGCGCGAGCACAACCTACGAAACGTCGATCTGGAGATCCCCCGCGATGCGCTGGTGGTCTTCACCGGCCTGTCCGGTTCCGGGAAGTCCAGCCTGGCCTTCGACACCATCTACGCCGAGGGGCAGCGCCGTTACGTCGAGTCGCTGTCGGCCTACGCCCGTCAGTTCCTCGGGCAGATGGACAAGCCGGACGTCGACTTCATCGAGGGTCTGTCGCCGGCGATCTCCATCGACCAGAAGTCGACCAGCCGCAATCCGCGCTCCACGGTCGGCACCATCACCGAGGTCTACGACTACCTGCGGCTGCTCTACGCCCGCATCGGACATCCGCACTGCCCGGTCTGCGGTCGCCCCATTCAGCGCCAGACCGCCGAGCAGATCATCGACCAGCTCGAGTCGCTGCCCGACGGCACTCGCTTCCAGGTGTTGGCCCCGGTCGTGCGCGGGCGCAAGGGCGAGTACTCCAAGTTGCTGAGCGACCTGTCGTCGCGCGGGTACGCCAGGGCGCGGATCACGTCAGGCACGAACCCGCCGCAGATCTACGACCTCGCGAACCCACCAAAGCTGGCGCGCTACGAGCAGCACACCGTCGAGGTCGTCATCGACCGGCTGGTCGCCAAGGGCGGGATCCGCCGCCGCCTGGCCGACTCGGTGGAGACCGCCTTGCAGCTCGCCGAGGGCATCGCGGCCGTGGAGATCGTCCCCCGCGACCCGAGCGAGGCGGGGGAGACGCTGACCTTCTCCGAGCACCTGGCGTGCACCTACGACGGCCTCAGCTTCGACCAGCTGGCGCCCCGCAACTTCTCCTTCAACACCCCCTATGGCGCTTGTGAAACATGCTCGGGCCTCGGCACCCGGCTCGAGGTCGACCCCGACCTGGTGGTCGGCGACGAGGACCTGTCGCTGGACGACGGCGTGCTGCTGCCCTGGGGGACCGGCGGGCAGTCCAGCTACTACGAGCAGCTGTTGCGCGCCGTGGCCGCCCACCTCGGCTTCGACCCCAAGACGCCATGGCGTTCCATCACGGCGGCCGACCGCCGCGTCTTGCTGTACGGGCTGGCGCCCAATGAGCGCGTGCAGGTGCAGTACACCAACCGCTACGGGCGCCGCCGTTCGTACCAGGCCTCGTATGAAGGCGTGATCTCCCAACTGCTGCGACGGCACGCCGAGACCGACTCCGACTACGTCCGCGAGAAGGTCGAGGAGTACATGCGGGAGGTGCCGTGCAGCGCCTGCAAAGGCGCGCGGCTGCGACCGTTGCCGCTGGCCGTCACCGTCGGGGGCAAGAACATCGCCCAAGCCTGCGCGCTGGCGATCGCCGACGCCGTCGAGTTCTTCGACGATCTCGACATGACGGACCGCGAAACGATGATCGCCGAGCGGATCCTCAAAGAGATCCGGTCGCGACTCCACTTCTTGCTCGACGTCGGGCTGGACTACCTTGCCCTTGACCGTGCGGCGGCGACGCTGGCGGGTGGCGAGGCCCAACGTATCCGGCTGGCCACGCAGATCGGCTCGGGACTGGTCGGCTGCCTGTACGTCCTCGACGAGCCGTCGATCGGCTTGCACCAGCGGGACAACGAGCGCCTCATCGAGACCCTCATCCGCCTGCGCGACCTCGGCAACACGGTCATCGTGGTGGAGCACGACCGGGCGACCATGGAGGCGGCTGACCACGTCGTGGACATCGGGCCGGGGGCCGGGGAGCACGGCGGAGAGATCGTCCACTCTGGAGACCTGAAGGGCATGCTGCGCAACAAACGCTCCCTGACCGGCGACTACCTCGCCGGTCGCCGGACCATCGCGGTGCCGCCCACACGGCGGTCACGGCAGCGCGGCCACCAGATCGTGGTGCGGGGTGCCCGCGAACACAACCTGCGCAACGTCACCGTCGCCTTCCCGCTGGGCACCTTCACAGCCGTGACGGGGGTGTCGGGATCCGGCAAGTCGACGCTGGTCAACGACATCCTCCACGCGACGCTGCAGCGGCACGTGTACGGCTCGCGGGCGGTACCGGGCCGGCACCGAGGGGTGGACGGCCTCGACAAGATCGACAAGGTCGTCGGCATCGATCAGTCCCCGATCGGGCGTACCCCACGGTCCAACCCCGCCACCTACACCGGGGTGTTCGACCACATCCGCCGGCTGTTCGCCACCACGCAGGAGGCGCGGGTCCGTGGCTACCAGCCCGGGCGCTTCAGCTTCAACGTCAAGGGGGGTCGCTGCGAGGCCTGCTCGGGCGACGGGACGATCAAGATCGACATGCAGTTCCTGCCCGACATCTACGTGCCCTGTGAAGTCTGCAAGGGTCGGCGCTACAACCGCGAGACCCTCGAGGTGCACTACAAGGGCAAGACCATCAGCGAGGTGCTCGACATGTCCGTCGAGGAGGCGGTCGGCTTCTTCGCCAACATCCCGGCCATCACCCGCCACATGGAGACCCTGTTCGACGTCGGTCTCGGGTACGTGCGCCTTGGGCAGCCCGCCACGACCTTGTCCGGCGGCGAGGCGCAGCGTGTCAAGCTCGCCAGCGAGCTGCGCAAGCGCGCCACCGGCCAGACGGTGTACATCCTCGACGAGCCAACCACGGGCCTGCACTTCGAGGATGTCAACAAGCTGCTGGCGGTGCTGCACCGGCTGGTGGACAAGGGCAACACGGTGATCGTGATCGAGCACGACCTCGACGTGGTCAAGACCGCCGACTGGGTCATCGACCTGGGTCCGGAGGGAGGCTCGGGCGGGGGCATGATCGTGGCCGAGGGCACACCGGAGGAGGTAGCCGCCGTCGCCGGCAGCTACACGGGCAAGTTCCTGACCGGCCTGCTCAGCTGAACCGCGGCCGGCCGCGCTCGCCTTC